>CAMZDW010000003.1 GCA_947305555.1 uncultured Elusimicrobium sp. | reverse complement strand
CTGTAATAGTTTGGATACCGTGTCAGGAGTCCGCTATGGCAGCCGTTTTTTGTTGACTCCAGAAACAGAATAAGGAGTCAATACTATGCGAAAAGAAAAAGGAAGAAATAAGAGTCATTCCGTGCTTGACACGGAATCTCTCCTTGTTCGTAACAACGAGATTCCAAATCAAGTTTGGAATGACGACAATAAAGAGACGGGTTTTACTCTCGTTGAATTATTGGTTGTTGTGCTCATCATTGGTATTTTAGCGAGTGTTGCCTTGCCGCAATATAATAAGGCGGTGGAAAAAGCTCGCGTGGTGAATGTTGTGCAACGGTTATTAACGTGCGAAAAAAATCTTGATCTTTATGAACTAGAAAATGGTTCCTTCCCGGCAGTCGGTTCTGTATCTTGTGCGGAAGCTGGTGACGCAGGTGAAGTAACATCGGACGAAAAATTTAATCCATCTCAAGTTACTTGTTCTAGCTATGGGGGAGCAGCAAATTGTGAGTTCCAAGGAAGTGCTGTTAGTACCCATTATGAAATTTATTCAGCGAAATATAAGACTTATGTACCTATTTTTCAATGGGGACCTAATAAAGAGGTATGGAATCATAATTGTTTATGGAAAGATGACGTGGGCCAAACGGTATGTAAATCCTTAGAAAATCAAGGGTGGATTGCTAAAAAGTATTAAGGACTTTCTATAAAATCATCATTGAGTCGCCAAAGGAGTAAAAGCGGTATTTCTTTTCCACGGCTTGCAGATAGGCCTCATAAATAAAATCTTCCCCGGCAAAGGCTGACGTCATACACAGCGGCGTAGAATCGGGGAAGTGAAAATTCGTAATCAAGCAATCAATCGCTTTAAATCGGTATCCGGGATAGATAAATAAATCGGTCCATTTTTTACCCGGGTGCGTGATGTGATTTTCGTCGGTAAAACTTTCCAACGTGCGTGTGCTGGTGGTGCCGCATGAAAAAATACGCTTTCCGGCGGCGCGGACCGCATTTAACGTGTCTGCCGTTTCCGGGGAAACTTCTCCCAGTTCAGCTAGCATTTTATGTTCTTCGGGTTCACCGCGTAACGGCTTAAAAGTTCCCCATCCCACGTGCAGCGTGATGTAGCAAATATGGACGCCTTTATCTTTTAACTTTTGTAATAATTCCGGAGTAAAGTGAAAACCTGCCGTCGGTGCCGCAATGGATCCTTTGTATTTGGCATACACGGTTTGGTAGCGGTCTTTATCGGTTTCGATACTCGCGCTCATCCCGTTATGTTTGCGGGCTTTTTCAATATATTGTGGCAAAGGCATTAAACCATGTGCATCACAAAACGGTAAAATATCGTCCTGATTAAATTGCAAAATGACTTCGTTCGCTTCGGTTTTCCCGATGGCTTTGGCTTGCAGTCCATCCCCAAAATCAAGTTGCATTTTTTCTTTATAATCACGCGTTAGAACGGCCCAAGTATGCGCGTTTTCCGTCGGACGCACTAAAAGCACTTCTACTTTTCCGCCGGTAGGTTTGTGGGCGAATAACTTAGCAGGAAAAACTTTTGTATTATTGATAACAAGTGCATCCCCGGGATTAAAATATTCATGAATATCGCGGAAAATACGGTGTTCAATAGTATGGGTATCGCGGTGCAAAACCATTTGACGCGAAGAATCGCGCGGTGTCGCCGGTTGTTTGGCGATTAAAGGGTCTAAATCCAGTTGTTTGAAACGTTCAAATGCCATATTATTTTAATTCAGTAAGTTTGGAATCCGGATAATAATGTTTTAAAATTTGTTTATAATTTTTTCCTTTTTTGGCCATTCCGTTGGCCCCATCCTGACACATGCCGACCCCGTGCCCATATCCTTTTCCTTCGAAATGGACGGTTTGCCCATGTAATGAAATTTTCGTAATTTTGCAACTGCGGATTCCGGTAGCTAGGCGGAATTTACCGCAGGAAACCTGTTTAATGCCGGACGAAGTACGCAACGTTAAATTCGTGGCCCGGCCGGTAGAGGTTTTGCGGGCAATAGAAACGCCTTTTAAGGTTCCTTTTAGCCCAACCGTTTTTGCATAACTCATTACTTTGGCGGTAGAAATATTCATTTTCCACGAGTAACTTTTGGAATGAGAATCAGTAGAGCAGGAAACTCCGGAGAGTGGTTTTATAGAAGAAGCCGTGGTGTTCCAGCTGCGCACGTCATCGGTTCCTCCTCCACAATTTCCATGATAGTAGGTATAAAATAACTGCCCATCGTATGTCAGGACTTCTGCTTTGGTGGCATCAACGGCTTGCTTGACGGAATCATACTGCTTGCCGCCACCTTTATACATTTGGCTACGCACGTCGCTGTAAAGATCAAAATTTTTATTTTTTACGTTCTCAATAGTTTTTAGCGTATAGGTACGTGCCGCAACGGCCTGGGCTTTTAATGCTTCCAACGGCCAAGAGTAACTCATTTCGTACGGCAACACCCCGTAAAGATAATTTTCCAAATCTACGTGTTCTATCATGAAAAATGTATGGGTAGCCGGTGTGACAAAAATTTTCCCGGCATAGAGGTTATTATCCCACGTAAAAAGAGTATCTTTGGCCGGTTCCAGGATAATGGGTTGGTCGGCACGAAGCGTACCTACTTGCACGCGGCCGTTGCCGACGGCTTTTACCGCCAAGGTGCCCGGGGCAGATACCTTGTACTTTTTGCTTAAATCTTGCGTGTAAATATAGACACGTCCGGAATGTTTAATTTCGGCGGAAGTTTGATTATCCGTCAGCAAAATGCGAACCGTTTTGAGTGCCTTTTCTTGGGAACTTCGGTCTAGCTGGGGAGCTTGCGAAGGAGGTTCGGGGGTCGGTTCTTCCGAAGTAACAGGTGCTTCCACTACCGGGGATTCTGCCGTAGCCGCGGAGGCCAGTTGCTGGGAAGCTCTTTTTTGAGAAGGAGCTGCGCAGGCTGCCAAGCCAAGTATCAGTGAGAAAATTAAAAATGATTGGGGAATTTTCTTCATTTTTAAAATAATAAATCTGCGTGCATCTTGCGGCCCATATGTTCATACGCTTTACGTGTTGCTACACGTCCGCGCGGGGTACGGGCGATAAAGCCGGCTTTGATTAAAAAAGGCTCAATAACATCTGTTAACGTGTCTACGGATTCGGACACGGCAATTGCTAAATTTTCTACGCCTACCGGCCCACCGGAGAAACGATCAATAAGTGCTTCTAAAATCCGTTTATCCACGCTATCTAATCCTTCGGCGTCAATATCCAAGGAATCCATCGCTGTTTGGGCAATTTGTTGTGTGATAATACCTTGACCTTTTACTTGAGCAAAGTCGCGTGCACGACGCAAAAGACGGTTGGCAATACGAGGGGTACCGCGTGAGCGTTTGGCTAATTCGGTCAAGCCCTCGCGGTCTGCTTCTATATTTAAAAGCCGGGCTGAACGCTGCAAAATATCGGTAATTTCCGGCACTTCATAAAAACCTAAATTGAAAACAATTCCAAAGCGGTCGCGTAGCGGCCCTGTTAAAAGACCGGAGCGCGTGGTAGCCCCTACCAGCGTAAAGCGAGGTACCGCGAGTTTGAGCGTTGTGGACCCTGCCCCTTTTCCTGTATTGATAAAGAAAGTAAAGTCTTCCATGGCAGGGTACAAGGCTTCTTCTACTGCCGGATTTAAGCGGTGAATTTCATCAATAAATAAAATGTCCCCTTCCGCCAGTTCGGTGGTCAACATAGCTGCTAAGTCCCCAGGGCGCGCTAGCACCGGACCGGAAGTTACTTTAATATTAACGCCCATTTCATGCGCTAAAATATTGGCAAGCGTGGTTTTCCCTAAGCCGGGTGGCGCATAGAACAGACAATGGTCCAATGCTTCTTTGCGGGATTTGGCTGCCTTAATAAAAATGCGCAAATTATCTTTTAATTTTTCTTGGCCGACAAATTCATCTAGCGTAGCGGGACGCAACGCCGCTTCCAACCCGGCGGATTCATCGGGAAGTTGGGAAACATTTAAAATTTCGTTTTGATTACTCATTTTTTCAGTACCCGTAAAGCTTGTGTGATGATGGTTTCAATTTTGTCATTGGGGTTAATGCCTTCGGCTTGCAATTTTTCCAATGCCCGGCGTGATTCACTGGCCGAGTAACCCAACGCACCCAGTGCCTCCAATACGCCAGAAAGATACGGGGCATCATCCAATACTTTGATTTTACTTTCACCTTGAATGGAAACGGCATCCATTTTATCTTTCAAAGAGTTAATTAATTTTTCGGCCGTTTTAGAAGTAAATCCGAAAATACCCGTTAAAATTTTGGGGTCGCGTTTTAAAATAGCTTGATGAAAATCCGCCACGGACCGCAACGCTTTATTTAGAAACTCAAGTGCCTTTTTGGGGCCGGTATTCGGAATAGCTGTTTTGAATAACTGCCAAAGTTCTTTATCTTGCTTGGAAGCAAAACCATAGAGGACGGTTCCGTCATAAGGAGAAATAGATTCTGCCACAAAAAACGTAGCTTCCTGCCCGGCGGTTAAATCCTGTGCGGTAGCGTGGGGAAGATTGATTTCATACCCTACACCGCCACACAAAACAACAGCACCGTCTTCTTGTGTTTCTAAAATTTCACCTTTTAAGTACGCGATCATATTATTTATTTTAGCATAAAGGGAGAGTATCCTCTCTATAAATTATCGTTTTGCCGCGTGTCTGAAATGCTTTACTTCTCCGGTAGAGACGTTGACCCTGTAAATTGTGGCAAAAGAGTTAGAGAAAGGATATCCTTTCGGAAAAACTGTAGCAAACACTTCGTCATTTTCTTGTAAGTCAAAGAATTGTTCTAAATGTTCCGGCTCGGTTAATGGACCGGGATAAACGATTTTTACTAACTGACCGTCGCGCAGGTGTGAGATAGAAAATAATCGATCTTGCGGTTTCAAAATCGCTACCGGAAAATCAAAAACTTTCATTATGGTCCCGAAAGAATTAATATCTTCCTTAAACATAAGTGTTTCAACCAACGGAATTAAATGCTCGACAGGAGCCACTTGGTGCAGAGACGGTAGCTCGTTGGTGGCTATTTCGCGTAAGGGTTCGGCCCACGCAGCGCTCAAAAGAGTTTCTCGGGGGTTATAACCCACGTATAAACCAGCCACTTTCCCATCAATCATCACGGGAGAACCGCACATTCCAAATAGTGCGCGGCGAGTCGTATTTCGCAATAATAAGCGTTGATGTCCAACGAATAAAATTTCTTCGTTTTGTAGCCAAATTGGAGAATTATTGGTATAACCCGCGATGGAAGCTGTTTGCCACGGTTTGACTTCTTGAGAAGATATTTCTAACGGTTCTATATAATCACGGGCCTGATCTGGAATTTTGAACACGGCCACGTCACTACCTTGACGGTTACTAATGAGCCATGAAGTAATGGGAAACTCGACATGTTTATTTTCCCTCGGGAATGACATATAGGGTTTTTCGTGTTGAATATTATCCATCACATGCCCAGCCGTAACACCTACCAGCGTTCCCCGAATATTTAACGCAAAAGCGGTAGCCGTGTTTTGTGATTGAGGTCCGGTTTGCACTAAAAAGGAAATGGGATTTTTCCTTTTTGGAATGAAGTGTTGTGCCGGGAGAGGGGAAATCTGTGTTGGTTGAAGAAGAGGACCCAGCTTTTTGAATAGCAGCGCCTTGCTTTGCTGGGAGCGTGCTACAATATTTGCAGAAGCCTTGGCTTGCAAAACACGTTGCACTTTGGGTAGCAGGGATTGTGCTTGTGCTGGACAAGCCCAGGTAAAAATAAACAAAAGGACAAAATAACTTAAAAGTCTCATACCACCATGATAATGTTTTTTGGTAGGGAGCGCCAGAGCCAAAAGGCCTAGGAATCCCTAGGCCTTTTGGAAGGAATGTTAGTTTAATTCGGGATATAGAGGAAACTTTTCCAGAAATTTTTTAACTTGCGCAGCAATCCCGGCTAAATAAACTTCGTCCTCATGGTGCGTGAGTGCATCATCAATAAACGCGGCTACTTGTGCCATCTCTTTTTCCTTCATACCGCGCGATGTAATCGCGGGAGTACCAATGCGAAGTCCGCTTGTAACAAACGGTTTTTCCGGATCGAACGGAATGGTGTTTTTGTTGGCGGTAATGCCGGCTTTATCAAGCGCGGCCTCGGCCACTTTGCCCGTCATTGTTTTATTGCGCAAATCGACACACATCACGTGGCAATCTGTTCCGCCTGCTACCAAGCGGTAGCCGCGGGCGACTAGTTCGCTCGCCAGAGCTGCCGCGTTGATTTTAATTTGATGTTGATATGCTTTAAACTGTGGCGTAAGCGCTTCACCAAAGCAGACGGCTTTACCGGCGATAACGTGCATCAAAGGCCCTCCTTGAACACCGGGGAAAACGGCGGAGTTAATGACTTTGGCTAAACTTTCTTTGCACAAAATAAGTCCGCCGCGCGGACCGCGAAGGGTCTTGTGCGTGGTGGTGGTTACTACGTCGGCGTACGGAACAGGAGAAGGGTATTCGCCCGCCGCAACGAGACCTGCATAGTGAGCGATGTCACAAGCTAAATAAGCGCCGCAAGAATCAGCAATTTCACGCAGTTTCTTCCAATCAAATTTGCGCGAATAGTTAGAAGCTCCCGCAAAAATCAGTTTTGGTTTATGTTGCAACGCAAGTTGGGCTGCTTCATCATAATCAATTTCTTCGGTATCTTTGCGCACATTCATGGCAACGATATGATAAAGTTTGCCGGAGAAATTGAGCGGATGCCCGTGGGTTAAATGCCCTCCGTGGGAAAGATTTAAGCCAAGTACGGTGTCACCCGGTTGCAACAGCGCTAGATAAACGGCCATATTAGCTTGCGCGCCGGAGTGAGGTTGTACGTTGGCATGCTCAGCACCGAATAATTTTTTGGCGCGCTCAATCGCCAACGTTTCCACCTGGTCTACAAATTCACAACCGCCGTAATAACGTTTGCCGGGATAACCTTCGGCATACTTATTGGTTAAGATAGAACCTTGTGCTTGCATCACGGCTAGCGAGGTAAAATTTTCGGAAGCAATGAGTTCTAATTTTTCACGTTGGCGGGAGAGTTCGCTGGAAACAGCTGTAAAAATTTCTGGGTCAGTTTGCTGTAAATTTGGATACATAATAAGCTCCTTGGGCGGTAGAATTTTTATTACATTTTGAAGGAATAAAAATTTTTGATATTTTTCTATGATTTTTTCGTGTTATTTAATATAATTTACTAAATAGAAGTTAATTCCAGCAAGAGGTGTAAAAAGAAATGGCAAAATTGACCAAAAAAGACTTCCTCAAAAATACCATCAAACACATTGATTTGAAAAAATACAATGTGGTCCCCATGGTAGAAGCGTTTGAAGGGATGGCGTATGCTTCCCGTGAAGTGGCCCGCGCGAGCAAAATTTACAACATGATGCTCGCTGATAAAAAATGCTCCGTTATTTTGTGTATTGCCGGGTCGCTCGTATCCGCCGGTATGAAAAAAGTAGTGGTGGATATGATTCAAAATAATATGGTGGATGCCATCGTTTCCAATGGTGCGAACATTGTGGATCAAGACTTTTTTGAAGCTCTTGGTTATAAACACTATATCGGAACGCCGTACAATCAGGACGATAATCTTTTGCGCGATTTGCACATTGACCGCATTTATGATACTTACATTGATGAAGATCAATTGAAAGAATGCGATGAAACTATCCACAAAATTTGCAACTACTTAGAACCACGTCCGTATTCTTCCCGAGAATTTATTTGGGAAATGGGAAAATGGTTGGAGAAAAATAAAAAAGGCAAAGATTCTATCGTTTACAACGCGTATAAACACGGTGTGCCGGTGTTTGTTCCTGCGTTTAGCGACTGTTCTGCCGGGTTTGGTTTTGTAGCACATCAAACCGAACATCCCGGAGCCCACGTCTCCATTGACAGTGCCAAAGATTTCTTGGAGCTTACCAAAATCAAAATCAAAGCCAAAGAAACGGGTCTAATGATGTGGTCCGGCGGTGTGCCGAAAAACTTCGCACAAGATACCGTTGTTGCGGCCGAAATTTTGGGAGCCGAAATTCCGATGCACAAATATGCTGTACAAATTACAGTAGCTGACGTGCGCGACGGAGCTTTATCCGGTTCCACCCTCAAAGAAGCTTCTTCTTGGGGTAAAGTTTCCACCGCCTTGGAGCAAATGGTATACGGCGAATGCACCACGCTCATCCCGCTTATTATCGGCTACGGTTACCACAAAGGTGCGTGGAAAAAACGCAAAGCGACCAACTACGTCAAATTCTTACAAGATGAAGACGCCAAAATTGCGAAAGCTAAAAAAGTAAAATAATGCGTTTTAAAACCGCAATCTTTAGTTTTCTGATTCTGATCTGCCCGTGTGCATTGTGCTACGGGCAGCTCAGTTTTTCGGGTGTAAACGGAGAGCGCGGTTATGCAGCTATGCGAGGTATATTTAGGTGGGATTTGGATAACGGATTCTTTTTGGCTCCTTCGTATGAATATTATCGCATGTCTGATGAGAAAGATGTGGAAAAAACAGGCACTACCCATCGATACGGGTTACGCGGTGCCTATGAATTAAACGATAGTTGGAAAATTCTAGCGGGTGTTTTTTGGCAACCTACGGGGTTGGGTTATAAGTCTGTTCGTTATCAAGGGGGATTATCCTGGGCTCCTTTTTACCGCTGGGGAATTTTGAAAAATCCACAACTGGGCGTGCACGTGGGGCAAGGGCGTTACCGAACCTACGTAGATACGGCCGGCCAACGGCTGGAAAGGCCCTTTGTGGAAGTGGAAACAAATTTAAAAACGGAAGCGGCGGTGGACGTCGGCTTTTGGACTTTACAAGGCTCCTGGCAGAAAGTGCTAAAATATAGTGAGACTCTTCCGCAAGAAATTAGTTTCAATTGGGCGGATATTCCGTACATGACGGCGGTTGTACAAGGTTTTTTACGTGAAGCCGCAGCCTTGCGTGTAAGTTATAAAACTCATTTCATTACGCCGTATGCTACGTTGGTTCGTTATCAGTATGCCCAGGCTTCCAGCCCGGCGGCCGCGGTAAATGGAGGACTTAATATCCATTGGGGCGAAACTACTTTTTCAGGGGGCGTGGAAGTATTTGAACCCCGGCGGGAAGCAAATCGTAAAACTTATTTTACCATGTCTGTAGAAATTGAGTTTGATTAGGATGAAATATGAATTCATTAAATTTTCATTGCCAAATAGATGAAGATATGTTTTCTTGGGCAATTTTTTTAACTCGTTTTATAGCCGGGATTGTGTTGTTATATATTGCCACAGGGAGCTTGCTGTATTATCGTGAATTTTTATATAACGCTGCCGCTTTAGGATGGCCAATGCCGGTTGCTTTAGCAATTGGCTTATCGGTCAGCCTATTATTTTTGGGATTACTGCTTATTTTGGGTTGGTTTACTCGGTTGGCGGCCGGGCTTAGTGTTCTTGTGACGGCTGCCGCGGGGGTGCTGTTTTTTGCAGGGAATTTTAATAAAATCTATGTAGCATTACTCTTACTTTTGCTGGCCGCATTATTGCCGGCGACACTGTTGGGCCCGGGAAAAATTAGTTTAGATTATAATCATGCACTACGTCGGGCTAAAAAAACATTTCGGGGATAGTTTATGCAAGAATCATCTACTACGTATACCAGTTTAGCGAATAAATACCGCCCACAAACTTTTGAAGATATGGTGGGGCAAGAGAGCATTTCAAAGACGCTTCAAAATGCACTAAAATCGGGCCGAATTGCCCATGCTTATTTATTTTATGGACCGCGCGGTTGTGGTAAAACGACGACGGCACGTATCTTGGCCAAGGCACTAAATTGTACCGGAAACGGGAATACAAAGCCGACCTCTTCGCCTTGTGGCAAGTGTGCTCAATGTACGGAAATTTCCCAAAGTGCCGATTTAGACGTACTGGAGTTGGATGCCGCCAGCAATACACAAGTAGAAAAAGTGCGCGAAGCTATTTTAGATACAGTCGCGTTAGCTTCTACGCGTGATCGCTTTAAAGTATTTATTTTAGATGAAGTGCACATGCTTTCCACCAGCTCCTTCAATGCACTCTTAAAAACGATTGAAGAACCGCCGGCACACGTTGTTTTTATTTTAGCTACTACCGAAAAACATAAAGTTCCGGCCACGATTGTCAGTCGTTGTCAAACATTCCGTTTCCGGCCGCTAACAGTGGATGAAATTACGGAGCATTTGCTGGACTTGTCCGGGGCGGAGAATATAGATTTAACGCCGGCCGCGGCTAAAGTAATTGCTAAAAATGCCGGCGGCGCCATGCGTGATGCACTCACACTGCTGGACCGTGCGATGGCTTTCTGTGGTAGCCGCATTGATGAAAAACTGGTGGGAGAAATGTTGGGGCTTACGCCGGATGAACTCATCAAACAAGCGGTGGAAGCCTTGGTGCAAAAAGACCAAAATGGTTTGCATCACGTGTTTGAAACGTTACAAACAGAAGGATTTGATGCTAATTCGTTCTTGAAAGATTTAAAAAACACACTAGGGGATTTATTTTATTTATCCTTAGGGCAAGCGAGCGAGCCCTTTGATGGGGCAAAGCAAAGTATCGCGGGTGTCAGTGCCGGATTTTTAGCACAACTTTCGCGCAAAATTAATAAATTAATTGAGGAAGTAAAGTTTGCAGATAATGTTTTAGTCAGTGCGGAAGTAGGTTTGTTTACCGTGATGGAAAGTTGCCTGGACATTGATGCGTTCGTGCGGCGGTTAGAAGCGTTGGAAAAAGGAATTCCCTCTCAAGAGCAAGGCCCTTCCGGCCCGTCTCATCCCTCTGTTACAAGGACGTCCCTGCCCGAGCCCTCCAAAACTTCTTCCGTGCGGAAGACGGCCCCCTCGAGTACTACACAGACCGTTGCTAAACCCGCTGCGGTTTCTAATTTTTCAACAGAAGAGGAAGAATTGACGAAAGTAGCTCCCGCGCTTGCGGCCTCTATTTCCAACCGGCAGGTATGGGATAAAATGCTGAAGTATTTTGAAAAGAGCCCATTTGTGTATGATGTGATGACAAATTGTTCCGTGCGTTTTGAAGAAGACGAATGGACGTTGTTATTTGCGCCGGGGAAAGAGTTTTATCAAATTCCTGCTCAAAATAAATTAGCCGATTTAGAAAAATCTGCCAAGGAAATCAGCGGTCGCACCATTCGTATTAAATTAGGCTCGTCATCGCAAACGGCTAGCAAGCCGGAGGTTTCCAAATCCAAGGCAATCAAAAATGCTAAACCGGCCAAGCAAACAGTTATTTCTTCCGAGGAGCCTTTCGTCAATGCTTCGTTCGAAAAAGACGTGGTGGCAACGCCGGGTTCTTTGCAAAATACGCCGGAAGAAGTGCAGGATGTGTTGGAAGTAATTCCCGGAGAATTGCTTGCGTAATTTATGAAAAGTTTAGACCGCTTAATTCGTGCTTTTAAACGGCTCCCCGGCGTAGGTCCGCGCCAGGCGGAGCGTTTTGCTGCGTATTTTTTACGTGCCTCGCAGGGAGAAGCAGAAGAGTTTGTGAATGCTCTTTTAGCGGTTAAGCAAGATGTTAAATTATGCCCCGTTTGTTTTTCATACAGCGAAAGTGGGCTTTGTCCCATCTGTGCCGATAAAGACCGGGACCATGGTCTTATCTGCGTGGTGGAAGATCCGCAAGATATTGAGGCACTGGAAAAAACGGGGGCCTATAAGGGGCTTTATCATGTTTTACATGGTGCGATTTCGCCGTTGGAGGGCCGCGGGGCTGAGCAAGTAAAAGTGCGCGAGTTATTAGCACGCGTACAAAATTCAACGGACCCGGTGCGCGAAGTGATTATCGCGACCGACCCGGATAGCGAGGGCGAAACCACTGCTCTTTATCTGGCCGATTTACTGCGCGGCCTTGTGGGGCAGGTAACGCGGATTGGTTACGGGGTGCCGCTGGGTGGCGATATTGATTATATGGACGAGCTGACGCTAGGCTATTCACTCAAAGGGAGAACAAAGTTATGAGAAAAACCGGTGGACAAACGTTTAGCTTGCGCTCGCACTATCCCAATGTGTGGGACGTGCCTGAAAATTTAACATTTACGATTCCGTAAACTTTACCGCGCGCATCATCCAATCGGTATAAACTATGCACCCCGATACTTACAAACGCCCCTTGTTAATCACATTACTTATTCTTATCTTGGGGCTTTGTTTTTTCTATAAACCCACTCCCGGTAAGCAGGATGTTTTTCACGCAATTTCCACGGGAGAAGTGGCGCTTGTCGGCCGCGTGGAAAGTTTTGCTGTTACCAAAAAAGATTCCCAAAATGTTATTATCCGCGTTTTTACAGTGAACGGAGCTCCGTTCTCCGGGCACGTGTATACCCGGTTTAAAGGCCAAGCGCCCGCTTTTAAAGAAGTGGTTTCTTTTAGCGGTGTGTTGCGCGCACCTTACAGCGTAGATTTACCGGGGCATTTTAATTGGCAACGTTATTTAGCGCTAAAATCTATCTTCGCGGAAATCAAAAGCGAAACTTTTGTGCCGGTGCGCTCGGCTAATTTTCTGTGGCGTTCGGTGCGTGCCCTGCGAACTTCAATCCTACACGTATTTGAAAAATCTTTTTCGTCGGATTTGGCCGGAATTGCGGGCGGTATTTTATTAGGCGAGTCCGGCGAGATTGATAGTAATTTACACACCGCCTTTCAAGATAGCGGCGCCATTCATTTGCTGGTGGCTTCCGGTGGAAACGTGGGGTTTGTAACGTTAATTACTTTATTAGTAGGTTCACTGATAGGGCTACGCCGTCGGCCCCTTTTAATTTTAACACTCATTACAGCCGGTTTCTATACCCTTCTGGCGGGGGCCGATGCTCCCTTGGTCCGGGCATATCTTATGGCAACGGGTGCCTGTGTGGGTTACTTTTTAGGACGTAATAGCGGTGTGTTTCAAGGGTTATTGCTTTCTTGTTTGGGGATTCTTTGTTTCCATCCGGCCGCTGTTTTTGAGACGGGATTTCAAATGTCTTTTTTGGCAACTTTGGCGATTGTAATTTGTTTGACCAATTATAAACCGCCGCAACGTTGGCCAAAGTGGGGACAATTCTTTGCCCAAATTTTCTTAGCGACGCTTGCTTCACAACTGGTACTTTTGCCCGTTTTTACAAACGTATTTTATAAGGTTTCCTTGACGGGGCTTATCTCAAATATGCTGCTGGTGCCTTTGGCGTCTTCACTAATGGTTATTAGTTTTATTTATTATTTGGCTAGTCTAATTCACTTGGGAATTATTTTTTATTATCCGTGTTTGTGGGGATTAGATTTATTTAAATTTTTAGTGGAATTTTTTGCTTCTTTTCATTTTTCTTCTATTCCGGTTACTGCCTGGAACAAGGGAAGTATCGCGGCTTACTACAGTTTGCTCTTTTTGCTCTTTCACTTACCGCAGCGAAACTTTGCTCGTAAAATAGCGGGACCTTGTATCGGCGTGGCCTTGTTGTCTTTTGCAATCGGGTACCTGTACACTTCCCAAAACCGGGTGTATTTACTCAGCGAATGGGAACACCGGGCTGTTTTAGTCAGAACGCACCGAAATATGTTTGCGTTTACCAGCGGATTTTCTTCCGAAAAGTTAACACGTGTGCTGGCTGCATTGGGAGTTGATAAACCGGTGGCCCATTTTTCGTTACTTCCGCAAACAAATAAGGAACAGGGCGTATACGTGCCTTTTGACGATTTATGGCCGGGAGATGAAGTGTCCGTAGGAAAAGCCCGGGTGCGCGCTGTGTGGGAATTGCACCAAGCTAAAGATGGACATTTGTGGGAAAGCAAAGGGTATAGTGGCCAAAAACAAGAAGGGATTTCGTATTGCTTGGAAGTAGACTCCAAATCACTTTGTGTCGGTCAACAAAGTCGTTTTGTTCAGTTGGATGGAAAGCAAATCCTGGTAAGCCCACTGCAAAAAACGATTTCAGCCCGGTGGTAATCACAAATCAACGGGGAGCGTGTCGCATGCTTTTTGCTGTCCCAGTAAAACAGCGGCTGCTTGTTGTTGAAATTCGGGGGCGGGGCAAAACGTGTAGAGAGATGCCGGTGCTTTGATAACACCGTTCAATGCCCAAGGACTGGATAATAAAACGCAAACCGTTTGTGTATAGCCGGAGGCAGCCTCTTTGAGTTTCGTTTGTTCTTCCAATTCTAAGGTTACTTTCCCTTGGAAAGCCTGATAGCGCCGGAAACATAAAATCACTAACAGTTCTGCGGGTTCAGGATATTTTTTTACCTTAAGATGATGGTCTTTCAAAACTTGCAAAAACGGTTGGGAAGAGGTCCCGGCCGTGTTGCCAATTTCCAAAAAGGCCACCGATTGACCGGGTTGTAAACGAGGCAAGTTGCCTTGTTGCACAATCCCCTTTTGAGCGACTTGTTGGTTTAGCGGATGCGGAATAAAGGCTGTTTGCGAGGAAGGGCGCGGCATTTGCCGGGCTTGGTCACACAGTTTATTTTGCACCTGTTCACTATGGGCCAAAAAGGCCGGATTTATGGGATTTTTTTCCAAAAAATCAAGCAGTTCCAGCGGCTTTTCCGGCACGAGCAAAATATCCACTCCGGCTTGTAATGCCTTCAACGCTGCTTGTTTTTCATCCCCGATAGCTTTCATCAATAGGGCATCTGTTAGCACACAGCCTTCATACCCCAAGTCGTTGCGTAAAAATTCTTGTAATAATTTTTTTGATAATGAAGCTGGATTTTCTCCGTCTATTTCCGGCAAGAATAAATGGCCTGCCATTACGCTATCTGCTTTGTTTAACAACGCTTGAAACGGGGCTAAATCTTGCCGGGCGAGTTGCGCTTTGTCCTTGTGTAACACCGGCAAGGCTAAATGGGAATCGGTGGAAGTATCCCCATGTCCTGGGAAATGCTTAAGGGAACTTAACGCACCGCCTTTTCGAATCCCTTCTAAAAAGGCCTGAGCTAAGCGGATGACGAGCGAAGGATCTTTGCCAAACGAGCGCGTGTTTACAATAGGGTTTAGCGGATTATTGGCTAAATCTACCACGGGCGCAAATATCCAATCTACACCTAAACTTCGCGCTTGCTGTGCCGTAAGAAATCCCTTTTCAAAGGCAAGTTGCGGGTCGTTGGCGGCCCCTAGGGACATATTAGAAGCCAGCAAAGGAGCATCCGGTACCCAGCGGCCCAGTCCGTCTTCATAATCGGCTGAAATTAATAAATAAGGCAGCGGGGAGGCGTTTCGTACTGTATTTACAAAATCGGTAATTTGAGCACGTGTACCGCCGTACAAACAAAAACCGCCCACCCCGTGTCGGGCAAGCACTAGGGCTTCTTCTAGCGGAGTTTTACCGAACCAAAAACCAGGATGTACAAGACGTGCTGTTTTCATTAAGTAATTTTCCCCAATATCACAGCCTGTTTTGCTCCAGTCGCTCGGGCACAATGGTTAATTCGTTTGTGTAGGGCTAACCAAGCAAAGAGTGCAAAAGCGGCTGCTTCTTTTGCCTGCGGATCGAGTCCATAATCTAGTGTAGAACACACACGCAGCTTAGGTAAACAAAGCTGTAAATTTTTAAGAAGTGTCTTGTTATAACAACCTCCACCGGAAACAATTAATTCTTGTTGGTGCTTGGAGGAAATAAAACGTGTAATTTGATCGGCAATAGCAGCCGCGGTGAAATAATTAAGCGTAGCTAATAAATCGTATGGATTTGCAAATTTTTCCGTTGGGAAATATCGTTTTAAATACGCAGCTCCGAATGCATTTTTGTCCAAACTTTTAGGTGGTTTTTGCAAAAAATATTTTTGAGAGAGGAGTTTCTTCACTAAACTTTTATCGGCACAACCGCGAGCGGCCAGTGCACCGTTTTTATCAAAAGACCGGCTAAAGAGTTGCTGACAGCACAAGTCCATGAGCGTATTCCCCGGCCCCACATCAAAACCATACGTTTTGATATTTTTCCCTACCAGCGAAAAATTGGAAATACCTCCCACATTAAGTAAAATTTTGGGTGACTTTTTACCGAAGATAAATTCATCAAAAAAGGGCATTAAGGGCGCACCTTCCCCACCCAGGGCAACATCTTTTGCCCTAAAATCGCTTACTACGGGGATTCCAAATTGCACCGCTAGGAAAGACGGTTCTCCGATTTGGAGTGTGTTAGGTGTTATGTCATGCGGCCCGTGGTAAATGGTCTGCCCATGGGAACCAATGACTACTACACTAGCGGGGGGGAGACGAAAGTCTTTTAAGAAACGGTGTACCAGCTGTGCGTACAGTTTTCCCAGTTTGTAATGTAGGGCACTTAATTGGGGCGCTTTTAATTCAAAAGCATGTAATAATTGTTGTTGTAACGCTTCCGGATATGGGTAGTTTTTAAAATAAATAACTTTGAACGGTGCAGGACGAACGGCGCAGATGGTGAGGCCGTCTGCGCTGGTGCCACTCATGAGTCCTAAAGCCAGTTTAGTCATCAATCACCCGGGATAAAAAACCGTGTTTTTGTTTAAGTAATTTTTCAGCCGTTTTGCGATCTGTTTTTTGACGGTGCATCACGACGGCTGTTTTTACATTTTTCTTAGAATTTATTAATAATTTACGAGCTGTTTTTTCGTTCGTTTTGGCAACGGTGCAAATTAACCGTATAGCGCGCTGGACTAATTTTTCATTGGTCGGGCGCACATCAATCATCAAATTTTTATAAGTTTTTCCGCAAAGCGTCATGGCCCCGGTGGTGATGGCATTTAGAGCCATTTTGGTAGCAGTTCCGGCTTTCATGCGTGTGGAACCGCTTAAGGCTTCGGCGCCTGTTTCTAAACAAATGTGAATCGGCGCAAATGTAGTGTCGGCTTGAGGATTACAGGAAACAAGTGCAGTTGTTATTCCAAGTTTTGTGGCGGCTTTGAGCGCACCCATGACGTAGGGGGTGCGTCCGCTGGCGGTAAGTCCGATAACAAAATCCCCTTTCCGAGCGACTTTTGAAATTTCCTTTGCGCCTTGTTTATCATCATCTTCAGCGCCTTCTTTAGAACGAAAGACCGCGCTTCTCCCACCGGCAATTAATCCTATAATTTGAGAAGGTTTTGTGCCAAAGGTAGGGACGCATTCCACCGCTTCCAAAATTCCCAATCGTCCACTGGTCCCGGCCCCAATGAAAATAATTTTATGGTTTTGTGCGTAGGTCAGCGCGGCTGTCACCATAGCTACCGCGATTTGCGGCGCGGCTTTTTTAACGGCTCTGGCAGCAGTAAAATCTTCACGGTTAATTGCTAATGCAATTTGGCGCGGCGTCATTTTATCTAAATTTTGAGTATTTAGATTAACCGCTTCCGTGGGAAGTTTTACATTTTTCAGTTTATTGCTTGTCATGGAACTTGCGCTCCGTTTCATCTAAAATTTCTATTTTAAAAGCCAGCGGTACGATGAAAAAAGTAACTAAACTAATTGCGCAAGCTACCCAGAAGAAAGTTTGATATCCAAGCGCTACTTGCATTTTTCCGGACAACATGGAGGGGACCATCATCCCTAACGCCATAATCCCGGTGGAAATAGCGTAATGGGACGTTTTATAAGCCCCTTGGGATACGTACATAATAAATACAGTAAGCGCCATCATGGCAAGCCCGTAGCCGAAATTTTCTAAGGTAATTAGCAGTGCAACCATGCTTAAGGTCGGTTTGACCATTGCCAGATATACATAGAAAACGTTTGGCAAAACTAATGCACACGCAAAGGGCCAAATGCATTTTTTGAATCCAAATTTTCCAAGGAGCCATCCACCTAATAAGTTGCCGGCAATGATAGCACCTAATCCCAAAGTCCCTTTAATAAAACCGTAATCTTGCATGGATAAACCGAGGGCGCCTTCAGCAACCGGTTTTAATAGAAAAAGCGGTACAATTTTTTCTAATAAAGCCTCCCCGAATCGGTAAAGCAAAATAAATAACAAAATATAGAGAATATTTTTTTGTGTGAAATAGGTTTTGAAGGCTTCTTTCCAGGCGGTATGTTGGGCAAGTGCTACGGGTTTATCTTCGCTGGGTTTAGGAAGTATGAACGAATGGAAGAGTGTAAACCCGATAAATAACAAACCTAAAGAGGCAAAGAAGATTGCCCAGTTATATGGAACAGCCAACCCGTGTTTAGCTAGCGTACCTACTGCAGAAACTAAAATACCGCTTCCCAAAATCATAGCCAAACGGTAAAAAATCGTGCGAACGCCTACAAAAGAAGATTGTTTCTCCGGGGAGAGAGCCAATAAGTAATAACCATCCGTGGCAATATCCAGCGTGGCGGAGGCAAAAGCTCCCATTAAAAACCCAAATAGGGTGAGGGTGAAAATCGTCATGGAGCCGGTATTTTGTAGTGTTTGAAATGTTTGCAACAGAAGAGTTCCTGCAATGGCTATAAACAAAACTCCTAACACAGTTTGAGCGATGAGTAGCCAGCGGCGTTTGGTGCTATTGGCATCTACCACCGGGCTCCAGAACATTTTCAAAATCCAAGGCAAATACAAATATCCGGTCCAATAGGTGATGGTATCATTTGCAAAACCTAAATCGGCATACAAAAGCACCGACACTACATTAATGATAATGTAGGGAAATCCTTCTGCTAAATAAAGAGTGGGGATAAAAGCCCAAGGTGTAATTTTTTTCATTTGGAAGGATATTTCCCGGCCAGTAAATCAGCAAAGGGCCTAGTGGTTTTACTGCGCGAGAGGGCAATTTTGATAATGGCTGTCAGCGGGACGGCCAGCAAAGCTCCCATTACGCCCCACACCAGCGACCAAAAAATTAAACAAGCCAGTACAATAATGGGGTCTAAGTCCATGCCTGCCCCAAGCCATTTTGTTTCTAAAATGTTCCCGATAATAAAGTGTATCGTTGCCAACAACAAAACCGCCAAAAGAATATGCCAGTCAAAACCGTATTGCAAAAATAAAATCGGCAATGGCAATGCAGAGGCAATCAGCGGCCCGATGTTGGGAATAAAGTTGAGTACAAACGTCACTATCGCCAGCATGGTAGCGAGTTCCGCTTTTAACGCATATAGCACAATCCACGTACAGAACGCAGCTAGAAACGAAACGGAAATTTTAATCAGCAGATAAAACGAAATTTGTTTTTGAATATTGCTGACGATGGCGGGCGTTTCTTCGGTTGCTTTACTCATAGCGATGAAAATTACAAAAAGCGTAATGAGCATAAAATTTGTAGAAATGGACATTACGGTTCCGCCTACGCTTTTTGCTACAGTAAACAGAGGTAGTTTATCAATAGTATCGTTGATGAATTGGGCATTAAGTTTAATTCCGTGTGATTGTGCTTGGAGAATAAACCAGTCTACCGCATCATCAAGCCGCTCCGAATAAATATCGGCTCCTTGGACAAAGCTTTCTATGGAATTGGTAATAAATAAAACTGCCAGTGTAACAACGCTCAAAAAAGCGATGAAACTGAGAATCAGTCCCAACGTATACGGTACTTTCCACTTACGCCGGAGCGTTTCAGCCACCGTAGCGGCAACCATGGAAATAAACAGGGCAATCACGTAGGGCATTAAGATACTTTTGGTATAAATGAGAATCCACGTGGCTGCCGTAAAAGCCAATATTATTAAGCAGATATTGTTGATAGGAGCTAATTTTTCAGTAATATTTTCTGTAGACATAAAACCTCTCTTGTAATTAGTATAGCATACCGCGCGAGAATTTGGGGTCGGGAAGATCTATTCAAGCAATTGATGCGTTTATTTTACCAAATAAAAAACCCCCCTTTTCGGTGGGTTTTAAAATATGGGCAGTACAGGGTTCGAACCTGTGACCTTCCGCGTGTGAGGCGGACGCGCTACCACTGCGCCAACTGCCCTAAAATCTTTTGCTGCTTTGTTTCAAACTCTCGGTTGGCTACTTGTTCGCGTGGCCCGCCAAGGCGGACGAACTTATGCTACAAGCACTGCGCCAACTGCCCTAAAATCTTTTGTTGCTTTGTTTCAAACTCTCGGTTGGCTACTTGTTCGCGTGGCCCGCCAAGGCGGACGAACTTATGCTACAAGCACTGCGCCAACTGCCCTAAAATCTACAATTACCTATCTTTTTCTATTATACTAATTTTTTATTACTTTGGAAATGAAACGTATATCCTTTTTGGGCCCTTAAGCAATCTTTGCGGCGCGTGTGAATTTGATATACTATAAATAAGCGTAAACGTCCGCCAGTAGAGGACGGTTTGTGTGTTAAGGAGAATAAAACACCTATGGATTGGAGTTTATTTTTTAACTCGTTTATCGGTATCTTAGCTATTTTAAACCCTATCGGTAATATGCCGATTTTTTTGGAGCACGTAGAAAACGAAAGCCCCAGTGTGCAACGCGCAGTGGCTATTTTAATGGCTTGTTCTATTTTCTTTTTGATGCTTACGTTTTTCTTATTTGGGAATCGTATTTTAAATGTATTTGGTATTACGTTGCCGGCATTCCGTTTGGCAGGCTCGATTATGATTTTGCTCGTCGGTCTGCGCATGTTACAGGGAAAAAGTAAATTTGAAAATCACGGGATTGAAACGGCTGCCACCTCCGGTAATACGTTTGACCAAGCCCGCAATAGTTTAAGCCATATTTTGGTTCCTGTGGGAATGCCGCTTTTTATTGGTCCTGGGACAATCACAACCGTTATCTTATATGCAGAAAAAAGCCCTACGATTACAATGTCCTTGATGATGATTGCGGTACTCTTTTTAAGTTCTTGTTTGGTGGGCGTTATTTTATTAAGTTCCCGGTATATTTTTGACCGCATCGGGAAAAATGGGACTCAAATCGTTGTGCGTTTTATGGGAATGATTTTGTGTGCCATTGCCATGCAGTTCTTAATTGATGGAATCGCCCAATTGTTACCAGGCGTGTTAGATACAGCTTTTACACACACCGGACATTAATGTAGAACGATTTTGGGCGGCGTATAGGCCGCCCTTTTTTTATAGGAAAATAAGGCTATGAGCCGTTTTAAACTTGTTTCCAAATTCAAGCCAGCCGGAGATCAACCCAAAGCCATTGATGCCTTAGTGCAAGGGGTGCAAAATGGTCACACACGCCAAACGCTTTTGGGGGTAACGGGTTCGGGCAAAACCTTTACAATGGCCAATGTGATTGAGCGGTTAAATAAACCAACGCTTATTTTATCGCCTAACAAGGTACTTGCTGCTCAACTCTATGCTGAATTTAAACAATTTTTTCCGGAAAATGCTGTAGAGTATTTTATTTCTTATTACGATTATTATCAGCCTGAAGCGTATATTCCGCAAACAGATACGTACATTGAAAAAGATTCCGCCATCAACGAACATATTGATAAATTACGTTTGAAAGCTACTACCTCGCTTACATCGCGAAAAGATGTGATTGTAGTGGCGTCTGTATCGTGTATTTACAATATTGGTTCCCCGGACTCCTTTCGCGAAATGCGTATTTATTTAAAAAAAGGGGCGGAAATGACCCGCGCACAACTTTCGGGGCAGCTAATCAAAATCCAATATCATCGTGATGAATTGGAATTTTCTTCAGGCAAATTTCGCGCACGCGGCCCCAATATAGATGTGATGACGCCTTATTCACAAAATGCCTTGCGGGTTGAAATTTCTGGGAAAACGATTGCACATATTTATGAAATTCATCCCATTACCGGCAACGTGTTGGCAGAATTAGAAGAAGCCTGGATTTATCCTGCTAAACACTTTGTGGCGACGGATGAAGATACCCAAAATGCCCTTTGGCAAATTGAGCAAGATCTAAAAGCCCGTCATGCGGAACTGTTGTCGCAAGGCAAAGAAATGGAAGCATACCGCCTTAAACAACGAACTGAGTACGATTTGGAAATGCTGCGCGAGGCCGGTTTTTGCTCGGGCATTGAAAATTATTCGCGTTATATGGATGGACGAAAACCGGGCGAGCGTCCTTCTACGTTGATTGATTATTTCAAGCGTTATGATGATTTTTTAATGATGGTGGATGAATCCCATGTGGCATTGCCGCAAGTGCGCGGCATGTTTAACGGAGACCGCGCACGCAAACAAATGCTGGTAGATTTTGGTTTTCGCTTGCCCTCCGCATTGGATAATCGGCCGCTAAAATTTGAAGAATTTGAAAGTTTACTCCCGTCAACCGTGTTTGTATCGGCTACGCCGGGACCTTATGAACTGACTGTGTGCGGGAATCACATTGTGGAACAAGTCATTCGCCCTACCGGTCTGGTGGATCCGAAAGTAGAAGTGCACCCAACGACCGGGCAAATTGACCACTTGGTAGAAAAAATAAATGCACATATCCAAAAAGGCGAACGAACGTTGGTATTAGCGTTAACCAAAAAAACAGCGGAAGATTTAAGTGCCTTCTTTGCGGAGAAAAAAATCAGAACACGCTATTTACATTCGGATATTGAATCATTAGAACGTGTGGAAATTTTAAAAGAGTTTCGCCAGGGAAAATTTGATGTGCTCGTTGGAATTAACTTGCTGCGGGAAGGAATCGATATTCCGCAAGTAGGGCTGGTGGCGATTCTCGGAGCAGATAATGAAGGCTTTTTGCGCAATACAACCACGCTTATTCAAATTTCCGGGCGTGCTGCGCGCAATGCCGGTGGAGAAGTAATTTTGTATGCAGACCGGAAAACCGATTCCATTAAATATGCACTGGCCGAAATGAATCGTCGTCGTGCGTTGCAAGAAGCATACAACAAAGAGCATCATATTACCCCTAAAACTATTGAAAAACAAGAAATTGAACTAAAAGAATTTGAACAACAGACTAAATCAAGCGCGTTTGGTATTTTGAGAGAATCTTTGCCGGAGCCGACGATTAAGAATATCAAAGCCGTGGAAAAAGATATTGAAGAACAAATGCGTCAGGCCGCTGATGCGCTCAATTTTGAGTTGGCCGCAGAATTGCGTGACCGCTTATTTGAATTACGCGAAATGAAATTGAAATGAGGTATTTTTTATGGAAGAAACCATTTTTCCCTTACAATCAGTCACAAAAGTTATTGGCGTAGAAAAAATAGATAGCACGCAAACCGTGGCGCAAGCCCTGGCATCTTGCGGAGAAAAAGAAGGAACGCTCGTTCTTGCTTGCGAACAAATGCATACTTTTTTCGTGCGCAAAAAGTGGATTAGCTCCGGAGAAGGAGGCATTTATTTTTCATTGTTATTGCGTGAGGATGTATCTCCAAAAGTAGCGGTAAAAATCATGGGACAAGCTTTAAGCGAAACCTTGTTGTCCGGGCTAGATATTGAGATTTGTATGAAAGAAGAACAGATTTTTGCCCGGGGTCAAAAAGCAAACGGGTGGAAATGTGTCGGAACAATTTCTGCATGTACCTTGCCAACGAAGAAAACGCTGTTGAATGTAGGGTTTTTACTTAATAATCTAGCCCCACGTGTGTTAGCGAAACAATATACTTCTATTAAAAAAATGACAGGTTGTGAAACGAGCAAAGAGCTCTTTTTGGAAGCCTTGTTAGATGCTTTTTGGAAGCAGCTGGCGTGGGCGTAATTATTTTATTTTTAAAAATACCCCGGTAAAAACCGGGGTATTTTGTTGTCAAATTTCTAATCGCCGATGGCGCGTTTTACTTTTGCTACCAAATCTTTCAAGACAAAAGGTTTAGAACAGAACTCTTTTACCTGGGGATATGGAGAAAATATTTTTTCCGAACCGATCAATGCAGAAGTTACAATGACAGGCGTAGATGATAAAATCTCATCTTCATGCATAATCCGCACGATAGCAGCCCCATCTAATCCAGGTAACATAACGTCCAAAATAACCAGATGTGGATGGACCTTTTTCATCGTGGCAATCGCATCGCGTCCAGTTTGACAGGAATGGATTTCATATCCTTCTCTCTCAAAAACCAAACGTAGTAAGTCAACAATGGAAGCTTCATCTTCTACTATTAAAATTCTTTTTTTCATAAGCTCACAAATACCCTTTTATTTATTATACTTTTTTATATGACAAAAAAAAGTTTTAATGCGGCAGTTCTTCCGCGTATGCGTGCTTTTTCAAATAAATTAATTAAGCGTAATGACGCTGTGCTAGTTGGTTTTAGCGGCGGAGCGGATTCTGTTTGTTTGCTTCATTTTTTGAATTATTTATCGAAAGAAAAACATTTTCGTTTAGCTGCGGTGCATATCAATCATGGTTTGCGGGGGAGCGCTGCGACTGCAGATCAAAAATTTTGCAAAGATTTTTGTCAAAAACAAAACATTGAATTTTTTACGGAAAAAGTAAACGTCAAAAAATTGGCGCGTGAAAAAGATCTAAGCCCCGAACACGCGGCGCGCAAAGCTCGCTATGAAGCGTTTGTTAAAGTGGCTCGCCGTTGGGGTGCTACTAAATTAGCGCTGGGTCATCATTTGGATGACCAGGCGGAAACTATTTTGTTAAATCTTTTACGCGGAACAAAAGCCAAAGGCCTTGTGGGAATCCCGGTTCAACGTTCTTTAACACCGTCGGTTGAGATTATTCGTCCGTTGTTGTGCATCACGCGTGCAGAAACGGAAGCCTATCTAATAAATAATGCTTTGCCGCATGTAACCGACCAAAGTAATTTTGATGAAAAATTTACGCGCAATTGGGTGCGCAATACTTTATTGCCTTTGTTGGAAAAGAAGCAACCTCAAATCCGGGCACATTTATCGGCGGTAGCAGCGGAGCTTGCCACTTGGCTGCAAACTCGAAAGAAATAGTTTTTTTGGTAAACCCAATTTGCTACCATATCTATATGACTAATAGCATCGTATTAAAACAAGCCCAAGCGGCAGGAATTACCGTGCGGGGGCTTTCCTTTTCTTCCCGAGAGGTACAACCCGGGTTTGTTTTTTTTGCTTTGAAAGGGGCGCACGTGGATGGAAATTTATTTATTGAGGATGCTATTACCCGGGGGGCCGCGGTCGTTGTTTCTGCTTCTGCGCCTGCCAAAAAATTTCCTGTTTTATTTATTCAGTCCGGCGATATTGACCGTGATATGGCAGATGCCGCGTACGAATTTTACGGCAAGCCCTCCGATGATTTAACAGTTGTTGGAATTACGGGAACCAAGGGCAAGACTTCTATTTCTTATTTATTGGAATCCATTTTCATTCAAGCACATCAAAAAGTAGGGGCCTTGGGAACTATTAACTACCGCATTGACGGGCGCAAAGTTTGTGATGCCCCAAATACGACTCCGGCCGCATTAACGTTATTTAAATTATTGTCCCAAATGAAGCAAGAAAATTGCAACAAAGTCGTGATGGAGGTTTCCTCCCATGCTTTGGAATTGCAACGTGTTCGTCATATTTGGTATGACACTGCTATTTTTACCAATTTACAGCGCGATCATTTGGATTTTCATGAAACGTTTGAAAATTATTTTGCGGCCAAACACAAACTGTTTGAAAATTTATTGGACCCAGCCAATCCAAAGCCCAACCGGACGGCTGTGATTAATGCTGACGATCCCTACGGGCAACGGCTGATTAGCGAGTTAAAGGACCGCGTGCAAGTGATTTCTTTTGGATGCGAACAGCCGGCGATGCTCAAAGTGGATAATGTGCACGAATTTTTAACACATACGGAGTTTACCGTAAACGGAATCCCAGCGAAAATTAACTTGCTGGGAAAGCATAATGTGTATAACGCTTTGGCCGCTTGGGGTGCTGCCCTGGCCAACGGAATTTCGGTAGAAACAATTGTACGCGGATTAGCGGCTTTATCGGGCGTCCCGGGGCGTATGGAGCGAGTGGATGCCGGGCAGGATTTTTTCACTTTTGTAGATTTCGCTTATACCAATGAATCTTTGCAACGGGCTTTTGCTACCGTAAAGCCTTTTGCACAAGGGAAGATTTTTCTTGTTTTTGGTTGCGGTGGCCAGCGCGACCGTACCAAACGTCCGCTCATGGGGCGGACAGCTTGCGAGCAGGCGGATTATGTGTTTCTTACCAATGATAACCCGCGTTGTGAAGACCCCCAGCAAATTTTTGAGGATATTTTAGTGGGGATGAAAGGCTTTTCAAATTACGAAATTATCCCGGACCGTGCAACCGCTATTGCGCGTGCATTAAAAGTTGCTCAAAAAGGGGATATTGTAATTATTGCCGGTAAAGGCCACGAAAATTATCAAATTTTAGGCGCTAAAAAAGTCCATTTTTCAGATCAAGAAACGGTGCTTGCCTGCCTAAAAGGAGCTGCTTATGTTTAGACCTGCTTTGTGGAAAGGAAAACGGGCTTGTGTGTTGGGGCTTGGCAAAAGTGGCCGGGCAGTTGCCTTGCTGTTGCAAAGACACGGATTTGAAGTGTTAATCAGCGAAGGATCGGCAGTTCCTCCGCCCTCCTTGCCCGGAATTACAGTGGAAACGGGGGGGCATTCGGCTGCTGTATTTGATTGCGATTTTTGGGTAAAAAGCCCGGGGATTTTCCCCCGAAGTCCTGTGCTATTGGAAGCCAAAAAGAGAGGGATTCCCGTTTTTAGTGAGTTAGAAGTTGCCGTTGCGTTAATGCCCAAAAAAATACGTATTTTTGCAGTCACGGGGACTAATGGAAAAACCACAACTACAGCGCTGTTAGGGGAAATTTTGAAAGAGGATGCAACTGTATTGGGGGGGCATCGAAAAGTCCACGTATGCGGCAATATTGGCAAGCCGATTTCGCTTTGTGTAGATGAAGTCCGTGAAGGGGATGATGTGGTGTTGGAAGTCTCCAGCTATCAGTTGGAGGACAGCACGTACTTTCGGCCAGGATATGCTTGTCTGCTTAACGTAACGCCAGATCATTTGGATCATCACGGCGGCATGAAAAATTATATCAAAGCCAAAAACCGAATTTTTAAATTCCAACGCGCTTGTGATACCTTGGTGCTCAACGGAGCTGATTTGGTTTGCGCCGAAGCGGCTGAAAAAACAAAAAGCCAAGTATTTGCGTTTTCTACGCATCCCAAACATTTGTTGAAAACGGATGTGTTTTTTGATGGGGATGAACTTATTTTTAGCCAGGGGCATCAATTGCGTCCGCCGCATTTAAAAGGGATTCACAACGTGGAAAATGCCATGGCCGCTGCTTTAATGGCGTTGGCGGCCGGTGTATCTGCGGAAACGGTGCAAAAAGTTTTTGACCAATTCAAAGCGATGGAACACCGAATTGAACAATTTGCATATCACCGCGGCGTGATTTATGTAAATGATTCCAAAGCGACCAATTTAGATTCTACGGTTACCGCGCTTAAAAGTTTTGAAGCTGCCCATCAAATTTGGCTCATTTTAGGTGGACGAGATAAAGGCGCTTCTTATGAAGTATTGCTTCCCTACTTGGAAGGCCGCTGCAAGCGAGTATTAACCATTGGGGAATGCATGGATAAGATTGAGCGGGAACTAGGCAAATTTCCGGTTGTGAGGTGTGGCACATTAGAATGTGCGGTACAGCGTGCGATGGATGGCGCTGTTCGAGGAGATGTGGTGCTGTTATCTCCGGCGTGTGCCTCATTTGATCAATTTAAGGACTACGAAGAACGCGGGCGCATTTTTAAGCGTTTGGTAGACGCGCGGATTTTTAAAGAACGGGTAGAAAAATAGAAGAAAAATAAATGAGTAAACTGCCACGGGCGGAAAAGCCCGTGGCAGTTTACTTTAAAAGAGAAGTGAAATGCCCCAAATAAAAAAGATGCCTATCAAAATAAAGGCCATTGTAATGGGGACGAGGGAAAATAACCAGGCTCCCAGCGCTTTGCCTGCGGAAGTTTGGTAGATGTGCGCAATAGCTTGTGTTAAATAGACTAGTTGCAGTACGCATACTAAAAGTAGCGCAAAAGGAGCCAACAGGGCTAAGCCGGAAAAGGGAAGCACCGCCGCAATTAAGGCAAAAGCAATCAGCAGTCCCTTAACACATCCGGAAATCCCGATGAGGATAAAGAGTTCCGCCGGGGAAATTTTCACATCCATAAAATCCAAAAACAAACCGCAAAGCGAAGCTAAAAAATAACCGGCTGTTAATTCTAGCGCAAATAAAGCCAACAGCTTAAAAATGAAAGCCGGTACCGAAATGCCGCTTGCAATGTTGAAAAACAGTACCCAGCTCACCGTTGCAATTCCGTATCCCCAAAGCGCTTGTTTAAAGGCGCGTTGCTCTAGGAGTTCTTGCAAGGACTTTTCAGGATCGCTGATATAGTGATAATATGTTTTCAATAAATTCATATACCCGGCTCCTAGTTAATCCACAAGTATGATACGCTGGGCGTAGCAAGGGCTTGAATTTGCTTGGTTAAGGATTGATTTTCCATAGTGGATCCAAATGAAAATACAAAATCACGTAATGAATCTGAACGTTGAGTTAGAATTTTTGGATCTTTCAATCCGGCCAGTTCCCCGGCTAATTTCCGCGCTTCTTCTTCGCCGCCCAATTTATCAACAAACCCTAAATTATAGGCGCGTTGCCCGGTAAATACGCGGCCATCGGTATACTCGGTTAAATCTTCCGGCTTTACGTTGGGGCGCCCGGCTTTGACAGCGGCAAAGAACTGGGTGTAGGTATCGTTGACCATGTCTTGCAACAGGGCTTTTTCCGCATCGGTCATTGGGCGGTAGGAAGAACCAATATCTTTATATTTCCCGGAGGTAATCGGCGTAATTTTTACACCGATTTTATCAAACAGTCCCTCTATGTTGCTGGTTTGCATAATAACACCTACCGAACCGGTAATCGTTCCCGGTTCCGCCACGATTTTATCAGCAGCCATCGCAATATAAAACCCACCCGAAGCCGCTACATCACGGAACAAGGCCACTACTTTTTTTCCTTTTTCTTTGGCATTTAATAATTCACTGTAAATATTTTGTACGGAAGCTACCGTACCGCCGGGGGAGTTGATATCTAAAACAATTGCTTTGACGTTTTTAGATTCGGCTGCTTCCCGGATTCTTTTTGCAATCGCGCTTGCGCCGCTGGGCCGCGAGAACGGGCTGGTGTTATTGTCCTGGGCAATGACACCACGCACTTTAATCCAGGCGATTCCCGGCTTGTTGGAGGCTTTTCCAAAGGCTTCTGCTAAAGCAGCGGTGGCCGAGCTGTCTTCTTTATTTTCAATAGTTTGTGCGGGAGCGTTGTGTGATGATTTACAGGCTGCGGCTGGGTGCATGGTCAGATAAATCCCGGAACAAGCTGAAATCAAAAAAGTGACCAAGAGCAACGTGGCCCATACACCATGAGAGCTTTGTTTAGAAGGAGCAGGAGTCTCTTTTTCAGGGTGAGAAAAGGACGTTGCCGTTTTTTCGTTTTCCAACAATTTTTGTTCCCATTGTTCTGTGGGAAGGCTAGTATCTGTGTTATTGAAAGTAGGGTTTGTTTGTTCGTTTTCGGACATATTTATTCTCCGGTTAAAATGTTATTTAATTATAGCAATTTAAATTGATAAAATAGGAGTAGTTCTATTTTTGGTACAGGAGATTTTATGTTTACAGGAGTTTATACCGCCTTAGCCACCCCCATGACGGCCTCCGGCGCGGTAGATTATACCGCCCTGGAACGGTTGCTGGACGCCCAACTAAAAGCAGGGGTGCATGGTGTTGTTTTACTGGGAACTACTGCCGAAACGCCCACCTTGGCCACTCATGAAAAACAGGAAATTTTAGCACGTTGTACCGCTCGTGCAGCCGGGAAAGTAAAAATTATAATCGGTACGGGAGCAAATTCCACAGTTGCCACAGTGGAAAATACGCGCGCCGCGCAAGCCTTTCATCCGGACGGGGTACTTGTGGTTACGCCGTACTACAATAAACCAAATCCCAGTGGCTTGATCGCGCATTACAAAGAAGTTGCTACGCTGGGAAGCCCGATTGTACTGTATCACATTCCGGGACGAACGGGATTAAAAGTGCCGATGGGAGTGTTTGAAAAATTATTGCAAGAAGTACCGCAAGTAGTTGCCGTAAAGGAAAGCGATTACGATATGGCTCACGTGATGGAAATGGCGGTGCGCTATCCAAAACGTATTGACTATTTATGTGGAAATGATGATTTATTTCCCATGTATTTATCGGTGGGAGCTAGTGGTATTATCAGTGCCGCGGCAAACGTATTTGCACCGGCGTTTGTAAAGATTTACAATTTATTTAGAGAAGGGAAAACGGCAGAGTCTTTTGCACTGTTTGCCCAGCTTTATCCACTCATTAAAGCGTGTTATTTGGAAACCAATCCAACGTGTATTAAATACATGTTGAGTAAATTAGGATTTGGTTCGGCTTCTGTGCGTTTACCGTTAGGTGTTATTTCTGCGGAACATCAAGCGCAAATTGATACGTTTTTAGCGCAAGTAGATAAGAATTTAATTATTTAGAGGAAATTATGAAGACAGTAGGTGTTATCGGCGCGAACGGCATGGTCGGCCGGAATACATTGGCCGAATTAGAAAAAATCAAAACGCCGTTTCAAGTAAAAAAATTTGGCCGCAATGATGAAATTACACCGCTTGATATTGCGGTATTATGTACGGATAATCCGGTCAGCCGCGTATTGGCCGGAAAAATTAAAGACCGAGTAAAATTTATAGTGGACATGTCTTCCGAATTTCGATTGGATCCGTCGGTCCCGCTCGTTATTCCGGAAATTAATCCGCATGCCATTACGCCGGACACACACCTAATTGCCAGCCCTAATTGCACAACGACCGGGCTTGTGATGAGTTTGGCTCCGTTAAAACCGCTTTATCACATGCCCGAAGTGTTTTTCTGTTCCTATCAAGCAATTAGCGGTGGAGGCAAACAGCTGATTGATGAGTTTAATAAAGCAGGTTCTTACTACGAGAAAAATTGCGTTCCTTTGATTGGTTCTATCCAACCCAACGGACACACCAGCGAAGAGTTAAAAGGAATTTACGAAACACGAAAAATTTTGGAATTGCCGGATATCAAAGTTTATTGCCACACGGTACGTGTACCGGTGGAAGTGTCGCACTCGCTGGGCGTAACACTCAAGACGGATAAACCTGTTGACCTGGAAGAGGTCAAAAAAGCATGGAATAATTTTCCAAATTTGCGTTATAGTGAAAGCGTAATTACTCCCAAAGAAGCAGCCGGGAAAGAAACCACCTTCATTTGCCGCTTGCGTGCAGATGTAGAAGATCCTCGTGTAATTAATTACTTTATTACCTTTGATAACTTGCTCAAAGGAGCTGCCATGAACGGACGGCAAATTGTAGAACTGTTGTTGGAGAAGTATGTATGACGCGTGTGCTGATTAACGGTATTAACGGTAAAATGGGCCAAGCGTTAAAACGCCTTATTCAAACGCAACCCGAACTGGAGCTCACCTTTGCCGCCGGGCGCGAAAGCGGCGAAACGGTATCGGCTGATTTTGATGTGCTGATCGATTTTTCCACACCGCAGGGTGCGCAGGAAGCATTTGCGTTAGCTAAAAAACACCGAAAGCCGTTTCTAACAGGTACGACCAATTTGCCCGAAACATTCTTGTTCCAAATGCAACAAGAGGAAAAGATTCCGGTATTTTACGCGCCCAATGTCAGCTTGAGCGTGTATTTTTTTACGGAACTCGTGCGCCAAGCCGCGCAGATGTATGCCGGGTACGAAACAAAACTGCACGAGATTCATCACGTCCATAAAAAAGATGCACCCAGCGGAACGGCTAAGAATATTGCGCAAGCGATTGGGTTTGCGACCGAGCGTGTTACATACGAACGGTTGGGCGAAACAGTTGGCACGCATACGGCTCAATTTTCTACCGCACTGGATGAAATTACACTAACACACAAAGCGCTAAACCGGGATTTATTTGCCGATTCGGCGCTTCGTATTGCTAAGTGGCTGGTTACGTGTGAAAAAGGTTTTTACACCATGAAAGATTTTGCAAAATTTAAACTAAAGGAACATAAAAAATGAAAATTCACTTTATTGGAATTGGTGGCGTTGGAATGAGTGCTTTGGCACAACTGCACGCAATGGGCGGTGACGAAGTAACGGGGTCTGACCGCTTAATTAGCAAGGGATATACGGATATGGCCTTGTGGGATTATCTTAAAAAATTAAATATTCGTTTGTTTCCGCAGGACGGAACTGGTGTTGATGAAAAAACGGAGCTTGTTATTTTATCTTCCGCGATTGAAGACGATAATCCGGAACTTCAAAAAGCACGTGCATTGAATATTCCCACCATGCACCGTTCCGAACTGCTTGCTAAACATGTGGCTTCGCACCGCACGATTGCAGTGTCGGGCACCAGCGGTAAAAGTACCACGACTGCGATGGTGTACGATATTTTAGCTTTTGCCGGATTAGAGCCGTCGGTCATTACGGGGGCAGCCATTTTATCCCTGCAAAAAGAACAAGGTGTTTTTGGTAACGTTTACAAGGGAAAAAGCGATATTTTAGTTATTGAAGCCGACGAGAGTGATGGTTCCATTGTTAAATATCGCCCGCACGTAGGGCTTTGTTTGAACTTGCAAAAAGACCACAAAGAAATTGCCGTGTTGCAAGGATACTTTAAGGAATTTATCTCTCACTGCAAAACAGCCATCATTAATGCAGAAGAAGATAATTTATGCGTACTGGCGCCGGAAGCAAAAACATTTGGTTTGACGCGTGGCGATCTTTGCCCGAGCGCTATTAAAGTAGATGGCTTTGGATCGGACTTTATGATTAAAGGCCAACCGTTCCGCTTGCAGGTACCCGGCCTTCATAACGTGGCCAATGCCACGGCCGCAGTGTCAGCCGCGCTTGAAATGGGGGTGGATTTGGAAACGTGTGCCAAAGCCCTCAATAAATTTCAGGGGATTGCCCGACGGTTTGCCAGTATTGGCAGTTTTAATAAGATTGAAGTAGTGGATGATTTCGCTCACAATCCGCATAAACTGGCTGCAACGATTGCCGCTGCTCACTTGCGCGGTAAACGCGTACTTGCGTTTTATCAGCCGCATGCATTTACCTCCATCAAATTACTTACGAACGAATTTGTGGACAGCTTTACCAAAAGTATCGGGAAGGATGACCACTTGTGGCTGACAGAAGTGTATTATCCAGGTGGCACAATCCCGGAAGGAATTTCTTGCCGTAATGTATATGAAGGACTCAAAGCGCGCGGTGTAAATGTAACGTACGACGGTTGCCGTGAAAAGATGCTCGCTCAAATAGCGGCAGCTGCTAAGCCGGGAGATATTATCCTGGTGCTTGGGGCGCGTGATCCCACCCTGACCGATTTTGCCCGCAAGTTGTTGGCGGCTTTAAAAGAATCTCCCAAACAAAGTACGTGTAGCGAGTGTATGTTGGGTAATTGCTGTATGGATTATAAAAAATAGGGAAACGGAGAGAATGGACTTTCTTGTAAAAAAGGGTACAAAAGCCGCTGCTTTTACGCGTGTTTCGTTTTTAAAGGAACAGGTGATTTTATCCGGAGTTACGGAAGCTATTCTTCCCTATAACGAAATAGATTTAAAAATTATAATTCATCTGGAAACGTCGGCACGTTCCGAATCAAATCAGCAGCATGGGGTTAATGCCATTATTTACACCCCTCATGTAAGTCAATTAACTTTCCTGTTTACTCCCTCTATCCCTCCCATCCCGGTGGATGTATTGGGGAATGGGAAAGAAATTTTTTCTCTGTTGGATGAAAAACATCCTTTTAAATCTTTTAGTTATGAATTCCAAAATAGTCAGGCAGATACGGTGCGGAAGTATTTCGCACAAGAATTAACTCGTCGATTAGAAGATCATTTAAAATACGGAATACATACAGAAGAATTAGTACGAGTAATTCGGCGCGGGCAGGTAGAAGAAGTAAGATATTCTCTATTACAAAAAACACCGAAAAAATTAGCTGAAACGCTTTTTGTTTTATTTTTCCTAGTGATTTTGTTAGTACCGATTGGATTTCTTTATTATCTGTTCAAGCATTGGAATAATGATGTCATTTGCTGGAGCTTTGCGGCAGGGAGTTGTATTTTTCTGCTTATAGGTATAATATCCCTACGGAAAATATTCAATAGATATCTGATACAAAAGAAGTTGGAAGCTGCCAAGAAGGGCAACACGGAAAATTGAAATTTTTTGCAAAAAATAAACCCCCGCGTATTAGTTCGGGGGTTTAGCTCATTATTGTCATTATCATGACTTATGTTCCTCTTTCCTAAGGGAGCTCCGCTTCCGGGTCTTTATGCAATCGGCAATTACGCAGTAACTGCACAACTGCAACCAAGGAAAATCGGGCTGACCCCAAGTACTTGTACCTATACTGTAAGACTTTTTAGAAAAATTTCAAGACCTATTTTTGTGTGGGCCCTGCTTCCAGGTGGGAACGGCTATGCCATGCGTAAGTTTTTCCAACAGAAGGAACATTTTCCGGGTAGAAAACAGGATCCTCCCCTTGCAATTTTTGCCGTCGGTAGTCGGCTAAAACATCCAAAGCTTGCCGGCGTAAACGGAAAATAGCATACAGATTCATCAAGGCCATTACCGTCATAAATACATCGGCGATATTCCATACCAGATTTAATTGGGCAATAGCTCCCAGAAAAATCATACCGCAGACTCCTACCCGAAACAGAAATAACGCTTTTTTGCCGGTAGTTACAAATTCGACGTTAGCCTGTCCATAATAATAGTTCCCAATGATGGAGGTAAAGGCAAAGAGAAGCACGCTGGCCGTCAGGAAGTAATTGCCAAAATTACCCAGTTCGCTGGTAAGCGCAAATTGTGTTAGAGCAATTCCTTGCGCGGGAGTTGCCTGGTAATCAGACAGCAACACAATAAAAGCAGTGCAACTGCAAATCAACAACGTATCCACAAAAACGCCAAAAGCCTGCACATAACCCTGTTTGGCCGGATGCGAAGTGTTGGCGGTGGCAGCAGCGTTAGGGGCACTTCCCATCCCGGCTTCGTTGGAAAACAGCCCGCGTCTTGCTCCTATCATAATGGTTGCTCCTAAAGTTCCACCGGCCACTTTGTGCCAAGTGAAAGCATCGGTAAAAATAAGGGCCAAAACACCGGGTAGTTTGGGAATATTGAGAAGCATGACAATCAAGGTAATCAAAATATAGCCCAATGCAAAGACAGGAACAATCACTGCGGAGAATTGAGCAATACGACGAAGCCCACCAAAAATAATCAGGGCTGAAAAGGCTGTTACGAGGAGCCCTGTAACTGCTAATGGAATTTGGAAGGCGGTCTGTAAGGAATGAGCAATTGTATTGGCCTGGACCGAGTTAAATGTAAAGGCGAACGTCAATGTAATAATTACGGAAAAAGCCAAAGCCAATTTTCTCATTCCCAGTGCATATTGCATATAATAGGCCGGTCCTCCGCGAAAATGGCCTGCGGTAGGGACCTTATACACTTGTGCCAACGTGCTTTCTACGAAAGAGGATGCGGCTCCACATACGGCAATGACCCACATCCAAAAGATAGCGCCCGGCCCTCCTAAGGTAATGGCAAGAGCAACGCCGGCGATGTTGCCTGTTCCAACGCGCGAAGCCGTACTAATTGCAAAGGCTTGGAAGGGGGAAATATGTCCTTTTTTATGAGAACGTCCCACCAGGAGGAAGAGTAACTCTTTGGGATTAAAACATTGCACCCAACGGGTGGCAAAACTAAAATAAACACCTGCAGCCAACAGGGCAAACAATAAAACGTATCCTAAAAAGCGGTCATTAAGAATGGATACCGCGTGCATTAATGCATCAGTCATTTAAACTCCTTTTCAGTTCGTGGATATCAACGAAACAAGGGTAAGCAGAAAGCAATATAGCTTATAGTATAGCTATTTTGGAGAGAAAAAAGAATTAATTTTCCGAATTTTTTGTCGTAAAACGGGCTATTTTATGATTTAGCCAAAGAGAAAAAGCAGTATTGCTTAAGCATAAGAAAGGAGTACAAGCCAAGGTAAAATAAATCGTACTTCGCGGAATTTTGACGCGATGTGCCGGATTCAACAAACAGGGTTCTTTTTCCAAAAGATAAAGCGTATCGGCTGTCCACAATATAGGCCAAGCCACAGCGGCGCGTTGCCCGGGTTGCCATTTGGAAAGTTGGCCAAAGTAGGCATGAGCTTGCTGTAAACGGCCAAGGCCCCAATGAATCCATTTTTTCTTAATGGGATTAAAACGGACGGAGTTTGAAGGGAGCAGCATGTCTTGTGGTGTTAGCCCTACCTTCTGTAAATCTTCCAAAGGAAAATAGCATCGTCCCAGCAGTAAGTCTTTAGGTAGATCGCGCAAAATATTGACGATTTGAAGGGCATCTCCAATGAGTTCTCCCCAGGAAAAGAACTCACTTGTCGGGACAGATAGGGAGGTGGTCTTGGCGATTAATTGGCTCCAAAATAATCCGGGTTTTCCGCCCATCAAACGGCAGTAGTGTTCCAACTCTTGGAAAGTTTGAAAAGCACGAGGTTGGCTGTTCTTCTCGGTGGGGAAAAAACTTAAATCTATTTCCATTCCCTGGCATACTGCGCGAACTACTTGCAGAATAATTGATTGGTCTTCTGCGGATAATTGGTTGAATTGTTCCAAACAAAGGGGAAGATTTTTAATTAGTTCCTCTTCATATGGATTATCGCTTTTCCCGGAGATTTGATGCGTTAGTTCTTCAATTAGTTTGGGCGGTTGTTTTTCCAGTAAAGAAGGGAATTGCCGTATCCAGGATAACCGGAGCTCTTGGGCTAACAGGTGGGTGTCCGCGATAGTATCGGCATAGCGGCAAAGTAAATAAGCAATGGAAAATGCCGGCCGCACGGCACGGGGCAAAGCCTGTACGCTAAGATATAAGCTGCGAGAAGTATTTTTTAAAAGAATGTCGGTATCCATCTTAAGTAAGAATAGCAAATTTGACAGACGTATTGACAAAAAATATCAAAAATAAAATGTTAATCAAAAAGCGCGTGGCAGAGCCGATCGTAATGGGATTGGGCAATAGATAATCCGGTTGTCGTAATGCGGCCGGCGCGCGGTCCGTGATAATCGGAACCGGCTGTGCAAAGTAATCCATACTTGCGGGCTAAGGCTAGCAAATCTTGTTGTAACGAACGGGTATGTGCCGGATAGAATACTTCAATGCCATCCAGCCCGGCTTCTTTCCACGCAGGGAAATCCCAACACTCGCTTACCATGCCGGGATGCGCAACAACGGCAATTCCACCTGCTTTTTTAATGTGGCAGATAGCTTCCCGTGCTGTTACGCCGGCAGAAGGCACATAGCCTGGCGTACCGGGAAGTAAATATTTTTTAAAACCTTCTTGCCGGGTAGCTACAATTTTTTTCGCTTTGAGGGCATCTGCCACGTGTGCACGCGATACCGTATTGGGCGCCCGGCTAAAAACATCTTCTTCGCAGATGTCTACCCCAGCTGCTATAAGCTGCTGGATAATTTTGCGAATTCTAAGAAGCCGGTTCTGCCGATTTTGAGCCAAAAAAGCCTGAAACTCTTTATTCTCTAAATCCAGCCGATAGCCGGTAAAATGTAAATAATCGTGTTCGCGGGTGCTAATTTCTACTGCCGGGGTAAATAAAATGCGGTGGTCATTACAGATTTGTTGAGCATACTTCACCCCATCCGTGGTATCGTGGTCCGTGAGCGCAAATAGTTTAACGCCAGTTTTTAGAGCAACACGAACCACTTCCTCGGGCGAGGAAGTTCCATCGGAAAAGGAGGAGTGCGTATGCAAATCTATTTTTGGCATTAGACGCGTTCTACCGCAGTAACACCGGGGACGAGTTCTTTAATTTTCTTTTCCACAACGGCTTGTAAAGTCATTTGGGCATGAGGGCAGCTGCCGCAGCGTCCGCGCAGGCCTACGGTTACAATCCCGGTTTTTTCATCCACGCCAATCAATTGAATATCTCCGCCGTCAGATTGTAAAATGGGGCGAATATCATTAATCACTTGTTCTACTTGTTCTTTCATACAAAATCTCCTAACAGAAAGGTATACTTTATTATATCTTTTTGGAAATAGTCTTGTGTATTATTGACTTCCGATAAAAAATATATGTATACTTTTAAGGTAAGTTTTTCAGGCTGGAATGAAATAGGAGAAATCTATGAAAAAAGTAATCGCTTTAACCGCTTTATTCGTATTTTCCGTGGCGCCTGTGTTCGCCCAAAAATATGCAAGCGTCAATGCTAAACGTGCTAATATTCGCACTTGCGCCGGTACAAAATGTGCTATTAAATGGTATGCCTGGCGATATACCCCGGTTATCATGGTAAAGACCAATGAAGATAAATCTTGGGTCCTTATTAAAGATTTTGAAGGATTTAACGGTTGGATTTCTGCGGACTTACTCAGCCCGGAAGGCGGAATGTCTGCCAAAGTAGATGTGAATGTTCGCAAGAGCCCGTCTGCTAATGCGGATATTGTATGCACCGTAGAAAAAGGTTATCCTTTTAAATATTTGGCCAAACAGGGGAAATGGATTCAAGTAGTAGATGACCCTGCCAATGCCAAAGAAGGAACCTGCAAAGGTTGGATTTATAATGCCAACTTGTGGGGTTTTTTCAAACAATAATTTAATCTAAGTAACAAGGTGAAACGGGTCCCTATACCAGGGGCCCGTTTTGCGGTTAATGGGGAAGTGGGTTGCCAGGGCCGTTCAAAAAGGGTAAAATATAAATATGAAAAAGATTTTATTAGCAGTTGCTACATGCAGTGTCATTGTATGTGCTGTTTGTAATAACAGGACTGTCAGCGATAAACGTTTTAATATAACCGGGACGGTTACCGTGCCGGAGCGATTAGCCGAAATGGCCCAGGCGGACAATAATTCTTGTGCAATTATTGTCAAGAATGAAGCTGATGTGCCCGTAGCGATCAAACGGGTTGTAAATCCCAAATTCCCATTGAATTTTGTGTTGGGAGAAGAAGATTTGCTGACCGGAACCGTGGAAGGAAATTTAAAAATGGAAGTGCAAATTAATAGCCATGGTCAACTTGGATTGATTAAACAGGGCGATATTTTTGGGGCCCACGAAGAAATGATTCAGCCCAATTCAAAGGACGTGCTGGTAAGCGCAGATAAAACGATGGGGCGCGTTCAGCTGACCCATAACGTGAAGGGCAATTTCTTCCGAACGGCTGCCCGGTAGTCGGTAAGATGATTTTTAATCCTCCGTTTTTAAACGGAGGATTTTTTATAGCATAGGGAGCATTCTTGACGGATGCCCTTGATATAAAGCACAATACAAGTAGAGGGGTTTTTGTATTTATGAAACGGGGACTTTTTTTAATTGCTTCCATTGCACTTAGTTCTGCCTTGTATGCGCAAACAGAACCGGCGTTGCTTTCGCGCGAGCAGGTGCTTGACCTTTTTGCTCAATATAATCCCTCTGTATTGGAAAAAGCAAAAACCGATACCAACTATCAAGCTATTTTAGAAGCATTTGTTCGTTCCTACCGTTTACCAGACACATTGAACAATCAAGCGACTGTAATAGCGGGGATTCGCAATTTTGAAAATTCACTCCGCTTACAAGCACTTACACAAAATTATAAAAAGAGCATGACATTGTCCAAAATGTCCGGCCAAGCCGAACAGGGAGTGCGCGATGCGTATCGGCAAGAATTAAAAGAGGTCATGACGGATATTTGGGTGGTTTCCGTCCAAGTGCGTCAGTGGCAGTTGGATCAATTGAAACAACAATTGCGTGCACATAATAAAGAAAAAGGGACCGCTGAGGATAAACAGGCCCTTCAAACGCAAGTTCAATCATTAAAAAGTGAAATTGCGGCCCTCAAAAAACAAGCCGGCGAAACAATTCTTGCCAATACAGACGCCTACTTATCACAAGTAGACGTGCAATTGGGAAACGACTTGTATTCTCGTCAATTATCTGCCGCTCGCAAACAGAACGATTCTGCCTTGCAGGCTCCCAATTTACATATCAAAACAAACCATAAGAAACCAGTCGCCAAATAATAGCTAATCCCGTAGAGGGAGTTTGATTATCTGCTATTATTTTAATGTTAAGGAAGAAATTATGTTAAGAACTGTGATTGATAAAATTTTTGGAACAAAAAGTGAACGTGATTTAAAGAAAATTCAGCATTATGTGGATGCGGCAAACCGTTTTACCGAAGAATTTGAAAAATTAACGGATGAAGAACTTAAAGCTAAAACGCAGGAATTTAAGAACCGTTTAGCTCAAGGGCAGACGTTAGATGAAATCCTTTCGGAGGCTTTTGCAGTAGTTCGTTTAGCAGCCAAGCGGGTGATTGGTCTTCGGCCTTATGACGTGCAAATGCTGGGCGGTATTGTATTGCATCAAGGTAAAATTGCCGAAATGGGCACCGGGGAAGGGAAAACGCTTGTAGCGGTGCTTCCTTCGTATTTAAATGCGTTAACGGGCAAAGGAGTACACGTAGTTACCGTGAACGATTATTTGGCCAAGCGCGACCGCCAATGGATGGGCCCTATTCATGAATTTTTAGGTTTAACCGTGGGATATATTAACCACGATATGAATAATACTGAACGTCGGGAAATGTACAGCAAAGATATTACGTACGTAACCAATAACGAACTGGGATTTGATTATTTGCGTGATAATATGGTGATTTCTCGGGAAGAACGGGTTTTGCGGCCACTAAACTATTGTATTGTGGACGAAGTAGACTCTATCTTAATTGATGAAGCCCGTACGCCGCTTATCATTTCCGGTCCGTCCGAACAAAGCACGGACAAATATTACATTGTCAATAGACTTATACCTTCCCTAAAAGTACGTTTAATTACCGAAAAAGATGAAGTAAAAGCTAAGTACGAAGGGATTAACTTGGATGAAGGGTACGATGCTATTATTGACGAGAAGGCGCATACGGCCACGCTTACGGATACCGGGATTGCCAAAGCAGAGAAGTTTTTGAACGTATCCAACCTTTACAATGATGTCCAATCCGAATGGGTGCACCACATTAACCAAGCGTTACGCGCACATCACTTATATGAACGGGATGTGGATTACGTGGTAAAGGATGGCGAGGTCGTTATCGTCGATGAATTTACCGGTCGGTTGATGCCAGGCCGCCGCTGGAGTGATGGATTGCACCAGGCTGTGGAAGCGAAAGAAGGGTTGCAGATTAAAGAAGAAAACCAGACGTTAGCCACCATTACCTTTCAGAATTTCTTCAAACTATACAAAAAACTTTCCGGTATGACCGGTACCGCTATGACAGAAGCCAACGAGTTTTGGCAAATTTATAAATTAGACGTAGTGGAAATTCGTCCTAATCGTCCTTCCAAACGTAAAGATTTCCCTGATTTGGTGTATTTAACGGAACGCGAGAAATTTAAGGCTATTGCGGATGAAGTAGAAGAATTATGGAAAAAGGGCACTCCTGTTCTGGTGGGGACTCGTTCCATTGAAAAGTCAGAAAAATTAAGCCACATGCTGCAATCGCGTGGCATTCCGCATAAAGTTTTGAATGCGAAATATCACGAAATGGAAGCCCAAATTATCAGCCAAGCCGGCCGTAAGGGAGCTGTAACGATTGCGACCAACATGGCAGGTCGTGGTACGGATATTGTGCTAGGCGGTAGTCCGGCAGATCCGCAAGAGCAAGAGGAAGTTGTTGCGTTGGGTGGGTTACACGTTATTGGTAGCGAACGGCATGAATCTCGTCGTATTGATAATCAGTTGCGCGGTCGTTGTGCGCGCCAAGGAGATCCGGGCTGCTCGCGGTTTTACATTTCGCTAGATGATGAACTAATGCGGTTATTTGCCAATACCACAAAAATTTCTGCCATCTTGAGCCGGATGGGAATGAAAGAAGGAGAAGCCATTGAATCTCGTTTGATGACGCGCCAAATTGAAGGAGCGCAGCGGATGGTAGAAGGACGCAACTTTGATATTCGTAAACAACTGTTAGACTACGATAAAGTAATGAATCAGCAGCGTACTGCCATTTACGGCTTGAGAAATGCAATCTTAGATGGTGAAAATATGACGGAAAAATCCATCCAAATGATGGAAGAAGTGGTGGATGATTTAGTAGAGCAATATTACCATCCGTCTCATCCGCAAAAAAGTGATTTTGAATCACTCAATGTCAGTTTACGCAATTTCTTTCCCGCTGAATTTTCTTACACAGCAGAAAAAGTTGGTCGTAAATCGCAACAGGCTTTTGCTGATGAAATTATTGAAAAAGTAAAGGAACTCTACCACGAACGCGTGTTGTATTTTACGGAGCAAGGAATTAATTTTAACGAAATTGAACGGATGCTCCTCTTGCAACTTTTAGACAACGCATGGAAACAAAATTTGTATGAACTGGACCAGTTACAAAATAGTGTCAGCTTGCGTGGATATGCGCAAAAAGATCCGTTGATAGAATATCAGAAAGAGTCATACAAACTGTATTCATCTATGTTAAACCGAGTCCGTGATTTAATGGTCAGTTATATCTTCCGCCTCCAATTGCCGCCGCGCCGTACCCCGGCACAACGCGTGCAAGATGAGGCAGCCAAAAACGCGCCAAAAGGACAAAAGCCGGTTTCCAAAAATATTGGCCGAAATGATCCGTGCCCTTGCGGAAGCGGCAAAAAATATAAAAAATGTTGTGGAGCAAACTTATGAAAAATAAAATAAAAAATACAGCCTATATTGCATTTAGTGTTATTTTGTTAGGATTAATCCCGGTGTTTTTTGCAAAAGAACGGCCCATTGAAGTAAATTTGCCGGAACTGAATGAGCAAGAAATAACCGCCATAGAAGAAGCTGCTCAAAAGAAAGCGCATGTATCGGCTGAGAGAGCTTTTGTTCGTCGGTCAGTTGCCTGTCAAAGCAATGATGATTGTGTAATCGTAGACAAAGATCCTTGTGGTTGTTTGGTGGGACCTTCTGGCGTAACGGCTATTAATGTTAATTATATGCTTGAATTTAGTGAAAAGCAAAGCAAACAGCTTAAGGCTTGCCCGGACAAGGAGCCTTCGCAGCTGCGTGAATGCAGCCCATCAGCGCATGCTGTTTGTCGGAATAAGACTTGCAAAATAGTGTACTAATTCGTTATGCAACGTAATTACGCAGCGATAGAAGCTACTCAAGAGAAACCGCAGAATTCATCTGATTCACTTTTTAAAAAAACGATGAAGGCCGTTGGCTGGGTAGCTTTTTTGTTGTTTTGTTCGTTGCTTACGGCTGGGTTGTTGTATGCCAGCTTTCCACGGCTTGCTAGGCCGGGATTGGCCTGGATTGCCCTGATCCCTTTTATTTGGGGACTGGTAAAGATCCGTGGATTTTGGGCTTCTTGTTTTTATGGTTGGTTTACTTCGCTTTGTTTCCATGCGTTGGCACTGGATTGGGTGTATTATACCTGTGTGCATGGCGGCGGAATGTCTAGTGGTTTATCGCTTGCAGCGTGGTTGGGCCTCAGTGCTTTATTGGCAATCCAGATGGCTATTTTTGGCGGGAGTTGTTACTTCCTAAAAAAGACGGGTTCCTTTTTCCCCATATTAGCGGCCTGTGGTTGGGTGGCTTTGGAATGGTTGCACCAAGTTATTGCTTTTTACGGGGTGGGCTTTCCTTGGTTTATGTTAGGGGGAAGCCAATGGAACTTTTTGCCAACGTTACAGCTAGTTTCCCTAACGGGTGTATACGGGCTTAGCTTTGCCTTGGCTTGGGTGGGTACCCAATTGGGTTGGGCGTTATCGAGTCCTTCTGTGAAAAAAATAACGGGGAGTTTACTTTTAACATTAGGCATTTTCTTCTCTGTTTATGGCTTTGGACATTACCGATTAAATCACTTTGCTCAATTTGCTAACAGCAAGTCTTTACTAAGTGTGTCGGCGGCGCTTATGCAACCCAATATTGACCAGTATAAAAAATGGGATGAGGCATACGAAGCCGAAATTGAAGATACGCTGACTAACATGAGTCAGGAGTTGCAAGAAAATGAGGCGTTGCTGACGATATGGCCGGAGAGTGTATCCCCAGGCCCACTAACGGAAGAAAAATATGCTTCTTTATTCCAAAACTCGGCGGACCAAACAAATTCTTTTCAATTGGTAGGTTCGGCTATCCCCGGGGATCCTGACCAATATGTGGGAGCCTATTTACTGCCACCCCATTCCCAGCAATGGCAGATGTACCAAAAAATTAAATTGGTACCATTTGGAGAGTTTGTTCCATTTTCTTCGTGGCTTCAAAAGGTATTTCCTCAAGTAGAAGTCCTTGGAGAGTTAGGGAGTTTTGTCCCTGGAGATAAAAGCCAAAATTTGCTTGATATTAATGGGGTTCCGCTGGGTAGCACCATTTGTTATGAATCTATTTATCCGCAGATTTGGCAGAATCAAGCTAAGAACGGAGCTAAATTATTTACGAACATCACCAATGATGCTTGGTTTTTTGATACAGCTGCGCCATATCAACATTTAGCCGCCAATGTGGTACGTGCGGTTGAAACGGGGCGACCTGTCTTACGTGCGGCCAATACCGGTTTTTCCGCAGTGATTAATCCGGTGGGGAAAATTGAAAAAAAGAGCGGACTTTTTACGCGCGAAATTATACGTACTGACGTACCCATTGCTCTTGGAGAAGATGTGACATTTTATGTCCAATGGGGAGATTGGTTCGCGTGGATTTGTGCGGCTATATTTTTTACTTTATTAATTTCCACCATGGTATTTGCGTATGAATAATGTTGAATTTAAAGATGTAGAACAACAACTGGAACAATTATCTGCCCGTATCGCTAAAATTGAAACGATTGATGATGTCCCTGGCAAACAAAAGGAACTGGCGAACCTGGAGCATGTAGCTGCGGATCCCAGTTTTTGGAATGATACGCAAAAAGCGAAAGAAGTAAACCGGCAAATTGATTTTTTAAAAACAGCCATTACCACGTTTCACGCCCTCCAAAAAAAAATAGAGGATGCCCAAACTTTATTTGAATTGTGTAAAGAAATGCAAGACGAAACGGAACTTGTTTCGTTGTCGGATTCATTAAAAGAAACGGAAAAACAAGTGGCCCAGAAGGAAGGGGAAATTCGTCTGTCGCATCCGAATGATAAATTAAATGCTATTTTAACCATTCACGCTGGTGCCGGCGGTACAGAATCGTGCGATTGGGCACAAATGCTTGCGCGTATGTATACACGCTGGGCTGAACAGCACGGTTTTAAATTCAAAATTCTAGATTCTCAACCCGGGGACGAAGCCGGGATTAAAACTCTTTCTGCAATGGTGGAAGGACCCTTTGCATATGGTTACTTAAAGGGGGAAAACGGTGTCCACCGTTTGGTGCGGGTTTCGCCCTTTGACGCGAACGCCCGGCGACATACTTCTTTTGCCTCGTGTGATGTATTACCGGACATCGATGAAGACATCAATATAGAAATTCCGGAAAAAGACATTGAGCTGGAAACCTCTCGTGCCGGCGGTCACGGCGGCCAAAACGTAAACAAAGTAGAAAGCGCAGTGCGCTTGCTACATATTCCAACGGGCATAGTGGTTTCTTGCCGCATTGAACGTAGCCAATTACAAAACCGCCAAACAGCGATGAAAATGTTAAAGGCCAAACTTTACGAGTTGGAGATGGATAAAAAACGCAGCGAGGCCGAAAAACGCTATGGACAGAAAGGGGAAATAGCTTGGGGACACCAAATTCGCTCATACGTATTTATGCCGTATCAATTAGTAAAAGATTTACGCAGCGGGTACGAAACGTCTCAAATTGAGGCCGTGATGGATGGCGATTTAGATCCGTTTATCTTAGCATTTCTAAATTACGAAGCCGAAAATAAAAAATAATGAAAACCGGTTTGTATCTTCATATCCCGTTTTGCAAACAGAAGTGTAATTATTGCGATTTTGCTTCTTTTGCCGGACGGGAAATTTTAATGAAAGATTATGTCTCTGCCCTTTTAGCAGAAGCGAAAAATAGCCCCGTCCATCAATTTGAAACATTGTATATCGGCGGCGGGACACCCAGCCTGTTACCGGTGGAATTGTTGGAACAATTAACGCAAGGGATCGAAAATTGTTTTGGCGCAATCTCCCATTTTTACGAAAGCACTTTTGAAGCTAATCCGGAGAGCTTAACTGAGGAAAAATTAATCTTTTTAAAAAAAGCCGGATTTAACCGCCTAAGTATGGGGTTGCAAAGTTTTCATGATAGGGAACTCCAAACGTTGGGTCGCATCCATACACAAGGTGATTTTTTACGTGCGTATGAAACAGCACGTCAAGTAGGTTTCCAAAATATTAATATCGATTTAATAGCCGGTATCCCGGGGCAAACGTTGGCTAGTTTTCTGACGAGTTTACAGCACGTCCTTTCATTACAACCACAGCACTTATCAGTTTACGGCCTTCAAATTGAGGAAGGGACTCCTTTTTTTGAGCGAGGTGTGGTTTGCGATCAGTTACTCATGCGCCGGATGTTAGAAGAAACACGTGCCTGTTTGTTGGCGGCTGGGTTTCATCACTACGAAATTTCCAATTTTGCACGTCCGGGTTTTGAAGCAAAACATAATACGCACTACTGGCAATACGGGGAATATATTGGTTTGGGGAGTTCGGCCGCTTCTTTTATTGAGGGAGTGCGTAAACAAAATGTACCAAATTTAGAGGAATATATCCGACGGATAAAATCCGGTCAAAGCCCGGTAGATTTTCAGGAAAAATTAGAAGGACAAGCCTTGGAGGGAGAAAAGTTACTACTCGCCTTGCGCCAATTAGACGGAGTTGCGCCTACCGAAAAACAACTTTCCTTTTTTGAATCAGAGATTAAGAATCACATTGAGCAGGGGCTTTTGGAACGAGTAGGCAAAAAAGTAAAATTAACAGAGGAGGGGCTATTTTTAGCCAATGAAGTTTTTTGTAGTTTTGTAGCTCCATTTGAAAGTATATGCAAGTAACTGCCATCAAGACGCGTTTATTTCAAGCGCGCGAAGATTTGCCGAATTTCATCTTAGAGCATGTGCCCCAAGTGCAAGAGGGCACGGTGCTGGCAATTGCTTCTAAATTGTTTGCATTGTGGAAGGGGAAAATAATCCCGTATGAAAATAAGGCACAAAAAGAAGTCTTTATCAAGCAGGAAAGTGAATTCGCCCTCCAAACGAAATTGGCGTGGTTAACAGTCAAAGATGGCATGGTTATGACAAATGCCGGAATTGATGAATCAAATGCCGATGGCCAATTACTCTTTTTGCCGGCTGATAGCTACGCATTGGCGGAAACATTGCGTTGCGATTTGTGCCGAGCTTGGCACATTAAAAAATTAGGGATTGTAGTAACAGATAGTCTTATTTTACCACTACGTGCCGGTGTCATTGCCGGGGCCGTTGCTTATGCCGGATTCAAAGGCGTGCGTGATTTAAGAGGAAGACCGGATTTATTTGGCAAAAAGCTACAAGTTACGCTAGTCAATGTGGCGGATTCGTTAGCTACTGCGGCGGCGTTAGAGATGGGAGAGGCTGCTGATCAATGTCCTCTCGCGGTAATTGACCATTCCCCGGTGGAATTTGTAGACATTGTTGCCGAAAATGAAATAAAATATCCTATGAAGGATGATTTATATGCACCGCTTTTTCAAGCGGTAGGTTACAAAACAAAAGGAGAAAAATAGTATGAAAGAAATGGCAAATGAATTTAAAAAATTCATTATGCGCGGTAACGTGATTGATATGGCAGTTGGTATCATCATCGGTGGTGCGTTTACAAAGATTGTAAACTCCATGGTAGCAGATGTATTAATGCCGCCGTTGGGGCTTCTCTTGGGGAAAGTAGATTTTTCAAATTGGTTTGTAGTGATTAAACCAGGTGCCGACGGCGTGCGCGAATTTGCCACCATGGCTGCCGCTCAAGAAGCCGGTGCTACTACGCTGAACTTAGGTTTATTTTTAAATGCGATTATTAGCTTTGTCATTGTAGCATTCTGTGTGTTTTTGTTGATTAAAGCCATTAACAAATTGAATGCTCCCAAACCGGCTCCGGCCGCCGCTCCGACGACGAAGAAATGCCCGTTCTGCTGCAGTGAAATTGCTATTGAAGCTACTCGCTGCCCCCACTGCACGAGCGAAATTAAATAGTATTTAGGGGATATATACACAAGGGAATGGTTAAAAAGCCATTCCCTTTTTGTTGCTCAATAAATCCTATTTTTCTACACTATAGCTATGATTTATTTTGCCCACCGCGGTGCCAGTTCGCTAGCTGTTCAAAATACACTTCGCGCATTTGAAAAGGCGCGAGAGCTCGGCGCTCGGCATTATGAACTGGATGTGCACTTAACTGCGGACGGACAATTAGCGGTTCATCATGATTATTCGCTGCTGGATACGGCCGGAGTGGATGTAGATATAGCCTCTTTAACGGCGGAAGAACTAAAAAAAATTCCGCTCAAAAATCGTTTTTCAAATGAGTTTGTATTTGTGCCGCTTTTAAAAGAGGTTTTGCAGGTAGTTAGTCCTAATTTGGAGCTACTCAATATCGAAATTAAAAACGAGGGTAACCGTTATCCGGAAATTGAAAAGAAGTTGTTTCTTTGTCTGCAAGAATATCCGCAAATTTTGTCAAAAACACTTTTTTCCAGCTTTGATTATGAAACCTTGGTGCGACTGCGCCGTTTATCAGAAAATGTGCGTATAGGGCTTTTAACGCGAACGGGAGATGTTTCCCAAGCGTTGCTTCTAAAAGCAGAAAGCCTTCATCTTAATTTTTCCCGGCTTACGCCTTCCCTTATCCAATCTTGCAAGGAACATCATCTTTTGCTGTATTGCTATACAGTTAACGAAATCCCCCTGGCACAACAATTAGCCACGCAGGGGGTAGATGGTATCTTTACAGATTGTTTGGAATTGTTCCAATAAAAAACCTCCACCGGATGGGTGGAGGTTTTTTGTGAAATGTAAGCATTAATAATCGTAGGAGCTTGAATACGAAGAAGAACTACTACTGCTGGATTCTTCGGCTGGCCCCTGCATACCGTAATATTGTTCCGGGGTATAGCGTTTGGGTTTTTCCCACAATCGTTTTTCACGTTTATAATCAGCATCGCTGGGTTGCCCGGGAACTTTGGGTCGTTGACGTTCATCAAAGAAATACACTGCTTTATCGGTTTCAGGCACAGCATTAAAAATATATTCCGATTCTACCAACGGTTGCGTTTCGCGTCGTTCTTTCACGGCTTCTTCACCTAAGTCATCTAAATAGTCTTGTTCTGTGAGGTAAATTTTACGATTATATTTTTCTTTTTTTTGTGCATTGGTGCACGCGCTCATCAAGCCTACACACAACAGTAAAACAAGGATTTTAATGGTTATTTTCATAGGGTCTCCTTACATTTCCTCTCACCAGATAGTACCAAGTTTTCCAGCAGTACGGCAAGAGTTACTGGGCCTACTCCCCCAGGAACGGGTGAGTAGGAAAAATTTTTCTGAGCAAGCTCAGCTTCATTTGCATCGCCACATAATCTTTCGTGATACCAGTTTGTGGAAATATCAATGATAGTAGCGCCGGGTTTTAGCCAGCTTGTTTTTAACAGTTCGGGTTGTCCGGCCGCACAGCAGACGAGGTCTGCATCTTTTACGGCGCGTGGCAAATCGGTTTTGGTGTGGCAAAGAGTTACGGTAGCGTTTTGGCACGTGAGCAAATGGGCCAACGGACGGCCTACGGTACTACTTCGACCGATGACAGTAACGGCGGCTCCTTCCAACTGGAATTGATAGTGGCAAAGCAGTCGGATCACTGCCAACGCGGTACACGGGACAAAGCCGGGAAGCGCTTCAATTTCCGCCCATGTTTTGCAGAGGAATAAACGACCCATGTTGTCTGCCGACATGCCATCAATATCCTTTTGAGGCGCCAAACGGCTTGCATAATCGGTGGCGGCTAAATGATCGGGCAACGGACGCGGAATCAAGATAGCATCTACTTGTGTATCAGCGGATAATTTTTCTACTAGTGTCAAAAAATCGTGGGTTTGGGTTTGATTATTTATTTCAAAAATTTGGGTTTTGATTCCAATTTTTTCTGCGGCGGCTACCTCTTTTTTAAGGTAAACGTGAGCCCCGTAGTCTTCGGTTGAACCGATAGCAGCCAACGAAATAGCACGGCCAAGCTGTTTCTGTACGGCGGCAGCTCGGTCTTTTAGATGAGTACAAATTTGTGAAGCTAAGGTTCTTCCTTCCAGTATCATATTGTTATTTTAGCAAATTATCACGTAACTGCCTGGGTGCAATAATCTTTTTTGTAAATGTGTTTTTTATATATAACCGGGATGTTTAATTACACAGCAGTAAAGCATATTAAACAAATCTTTCCCCTCAGGAGCTTATTATGAAAAAGATACTGATGTTGTTGATAATGGTTGGAATGTGTTTTTGCTCTGGCAAAAGCATGGCTCAAGGCATTGAGGGGGGAGAATCGGTGGCAAATTTCTACATGGGTCTTGGGTCGGCACTGCAAAAATCGGGGATGGAAGTAGATGGGCAAAATTTATCATGGGGAAATATCGGCGGAGATGCCGGATTATCTTATTTGTATTTTGTATCCCCTTATTTGGGCCTTGGGGCGGATATACACTATGCTGGTTTCCAAGGGAGCGAAAGTTTTGAAGACGTCCCCGGTCGGTGGTATTGGCATACGTTTGAGACGGATTTTGAAATGCATACCATGCATATTATGGGTATTGGACGAATTAACCTTAACCCTGGTTCATCCTTGCGGCTCTATATTCCTTTTGGTGCCGGGATTGCGCTTTCCGAAGGAAGAATGAGATATAAGTGGGATGATTATGACATGTACCAAGCGGAAAGCTATGATTCTTCTTTTAGTTGGTATGCCGGGATTGGCTTGGAGTTTGAAACAAACAACAATGTGACCTGGGGTATTGAAGCCCGGTATAATGCCTTTGAGCATAATTACCAAGATTTAACGTATTTGGTCGGCGGTCATGTAGTGGATACCAATCCGGAACGCAATTATGTATCGCTTGTATTTAAGGCTCAATTCTGATTACGGGGGGAAATGCAGAGTCCCTTGCCGATAAAGGCAAGGGACTTTGTTGTTCCCGAAGAGGCGATACTCATATTTCTCTTTTCATTTTAAAATGCGCTTGACTAAGCGTTTTTTTTTGGGTAAAGTTTTTCTATATTGGATGAGGGGGGATGTATCCCGGACGGTAATGTTTCGCTATGGGGGACACAACCGCCTTTGCACAAGGGGTTGATTTTTCAAAATTATTGTTTAAAGCTAGAGGGCTATTATGAAAAAAGTAAGCATCTTTACAGTATTAAGCATTTTATTGTGCTCTGTTGTCTATGCCGACCAATTACAATTTGTCACATTAATGTCTGCACCGGTAGGATCCTTTTCTAAGGTAGAAACCGTTACAAAGGCTAAAGCGAAGAATGCGAGTATCTATGGGAACACAAGCATTCAATTACGCGGAAACGGGAACGCGGAATTAGGAGACGTGGTGTTGAAAGAGAACGCAGCATTAACGGGACGTGTGGGTGAATTATCGGCGAATACATTAACGATTCAGTCCGGGGGTAATATAACAGGGAAAGGTTTGTGGGCCAACACGGTTACCATGGATTCAGCTACGGATTCCAATGTGAAGGTAAAGGAGACTTTGTACGTAGAAAACGGAGCGGAAGTGTCCGGAGCGGCAGTTTGGGGAGGACTTGTAGGAGATGGTGAATATGATTTTGTAATAGATGGCAAGAATAAAATGAGTTTAGAGGAAGGAAGAGCTCCTGGAAATTTGCGTTGGCTAGGAGATGATGACAAAACTGAAAGGTTATTAACCTCTAGCTGGGGAGTCTCTTCATCAGCGCAAGAGGAAGAGCCGGTAACCCGGCACACTTGTATTACGAGTTTTGAAATAAATAAATTATACGAAGATGGTCCAGGAGCTCGTATGTGTTATGAATCAGACTTGTCTACTATTGCGTATGGACCTTGGGAAGATTCTTCTTATGATTACGAAACCGACGGTTCTTACGAATGGCGAAAGTGCGGTGGCCAGTTGGTAGGGATAACACCAATTACTGTTGTAACAGAAAAAAATGATAAATGTTCTCCAGGAGATAAGTTTTTGTATCATATAGTACGTTACAGAGCATGTAGATACCAACCACTACATCCGGGAGATAGACCCAGAAAGGCGCAACTGGGGTGGGCCTGCGCAGTATGTGGAGAGGTAACATCGCTGGGTGACTGTGCATCCGATATAACGGCGGAAAAAATAGAAGCCGCTTTTAAGCCTTAATCTCTAGATATCAGTGGAGTTACAAATCTTAAAAGGCTCTCTATTTTAAAGAGCCTTTTTGATTGTTGAATAAAAGTCATCCTGAATTTGATTCAGGATCTTCAACGCATGTTGTGGTTGTTGCCGTTTGGAACGGGTAAGCGTGGAAGATTCCAAATCAAGTTTGGAATGACTTATTAAAATAAAGTCATCATCAATTCTGTCTGTGTGGCAAGTTAAGCACGACTTGAGCAGAGGGGCCGTTACTCCTCGTCAATTTTCAGCATGGCCACAAATGCTTCTTGCGGAATGTTCAAACTGCCGATGGATTTCATGCGTTTTTTTCCTTCTTTTTGTTTTTCCAGAAGTTTGCGTTTGCGTGTAATATCGCCGCCGTAACATTTTGCGATTACGTCTTTACGGAAAGCCGGAATCGTTTCGCGTGCAATTACTTTGCCGTTCACCGCGGCCTGCACGGCTACTTCAAATTGTTGGCGGCCAATGAGCTCTTTTAGTTTGGCACATAACGCGCGGCCCATGGTTTGTGCTTTATCTTTATGTACAACGACAGATAAGGCATCCACCGGTGAACCGTGTAGTAAAATTTCCATCAGCACTACGTCCGAACTGCGAAAACCCGCTACTTCATAATCAAAGGAGGCATACCCCTTAGACACGGATTTTAATTTGTTATAGAAATCAATGACCATTTCGCCCATCGGCATTTCGTATTTGATAATTACACGTTGGTTAGATAAATGGTCCATGTTCAAGAACGTGCCACGTTTTTCTTTTAACAGGGTCATGACCCCGTCCATAAATTCCACGGGAGTTACAATCGTAATATGAATAACCGGTTCCTTGATATCAATAATATCGCCGTGCGGTGGAAAATTGGCCGGGTTATCAATGATTTTATAGCCGGGATCATCCGGTGCATCCGGCAGAGCGGCCAGTTCCTGCGGATGCGATTTGCGAGAAGTAAATTTTACATGGTATACAACGTTGGGACTGGTGGCAATAAGCGAAAGATTAAACTCGCGTTCCAAACGCTCTTTCACAATTTCGATATGCAAAATTCCCATAAATCCCAATCGGAAACCAAAGCCCAAGGCTTTGGAAGTTTCACTTTGGTAATGGAAAGAGGAATCGGACAAATTCAGTTTTTCAAGTGCTTTTCTCAAAAGCGGAAAGTCCGTAGTTTCCACCGGGAAAATACTGGCAAACACAACCGGTTTTGCATCTGCATATCCGGGCAGCGGTTCCGCCGCCGGGCGTTCGGCCAACGTAACCGTATCGCCCACTTTTACTTGATGAATATCTTTAATCCCGGCAACTAAATAGCCTACTTCTCCTGCCGATAACTGTTCACTTTTGTGTAATTGCTTGGGGGTCATAAAACCGATTTCTTCGGTCTTATATGAAGCCCCGGAGGACATAAATTGAATGGTTTGCCCTGGCTTGATGGAACCATCCACTAAGCGAATGTACATGATAACGCCGCGGAAAGGGTCGTAATAAGAATCAAAAATAAGGGCGCGCAAGGGAGCCGCAGGATCACCTTGCGGTTGGGGAATGTCCTCAATAATGCGGTCTAAAAGATGTTCAATCCCCATGCCTGTTTTGGCGCTGACGCGTTCGGCTTCAATCGGTTCGTGTAAAATATCCCACAATTGTTCCTCAGAGGCATCAGCATCAGATTGGGATAAATCCACCTTATTCATAACGGGGATAATTTTAAGCCCTAAACTTTGCGCTAAATGTGCATGGGCTACTGTTTGCGCTTCCACACCTTGAGAGGCATCCACCAGCAGCAGAACTCCTTCGCAAGCACGTAACGAACGAGCCACTTCGTAAGAAAAATCTACGTGTCCGGGAGTATCAATTAAGTTCAAAATATAATCTTTGTACTGGATACGTACCGCTTTAGCTTTAATAGTAATCCCACGTTCACGCTCCAGGTCCATCCCATCTAAAAGTTGGGCCTGCATTTTGCGTTTCGGTACAGTGCCGGTATCTTCTAAAATACGGTCCGAAAGCGTGGTCTTGCCGTGATCGATGTGGGCTACAATGGAAAAATTACGGATTTTCATGTTCGTCGTTCTGCTCTATTAAATTACGGATTTCGTCGGAACTGCTCATAAGCAAAGCAGCCTGGGCTAAATCTGCACAATGTTCAAAATTGCTGTGGCGGATATTGTTCTTTACGCGCAAATACATGCGTGGCGTCACAGAAAGGCCATCTACTTCTAAACCTAATAACAAGGGTAGCATTTTACTGTCGGAAGCTAATTCCCCACAGATCGTTACCTTCTTACCGCGCTTGTGGGCGGTTTGGATAATTAAGTTTAACGTACGAGCTACCGCCGGATGGCATGGGTCGTACATGTGTGCTACTTCCTGGTTGACACGATCTACCGCTACTAAATATTGTATCAAGTCGTTCGTTCCGATGGAAACAAAATCTAGTTCGCCGATCATCCCATCCAAGGCAAGTGCGGCAGAGGGGACCTCAATCATTGCCCCGAGCGCAATTTTATTAACGGGATGTTTCCCGGCTTGGGCAAATTCTTGTAATACTTGGTCAAACGCTACGCGGACATGGCGCACTTCTTCTACCGAAGATACCATTGGAATCATAATACGGACCTGCGCCGGGACTTCGCAAGCAGTACGTACAATGGCGCGCAGCTGTGTATGTAATAGCTCGGGGTTTTTTAAAAATAACCGGATGCCGCGGCAACCCATAAAGGGGTTATCGTCCTGTGCCAGTTCATCTAGGTGAAAATCCGGGATTTTATCTCCTCCCAAATCAGCTAAACGAATTGTCGCCGGGCGCATGTCAAATCGCTTGGCAACCGCGAGGTAAACTTGATATTGCTCATCTTCGGTAGGCGGTTTGGGGGTATTCATAAAAATAAACTCAGTGCGCAGCAAGCCTAGTCCGTCGGTAATTAATCGCTTGTTGTCCTTATTATCCGTGCGCGGATCATAATTCACGAACAATTTCACAGGGTGCCCATCTTGCGTAATAACCGGCAAATGATTGATGGTTTTTAATAATGCTTCTGTCTTTTTGAGCTCGCGCTGTATTTTGCGATAATTAGACAGGGTATAACGATCCGGATTGATGACAAGAAGACCATTCTCGCCGTCAATAATCAATGTGTCCCCGGCGTGAACATCCTTAGAAGCGGTTCCTAACCCAACGACTGCCGGTATTTTGAGACTTTGTGCTAAAAGCGCGGTGTGGCTTGTCTTTCCGCCTACGTCAGTACAGAAGCCAATAATTTTGTTGGCTTGCAGATGAATCGTATCTGAAGGATACAAATTATGTGCCACTAGTAGCGAAGATTTTTTGATAGAGGCTAAAAAGTGTTGTTTATCTCCGCTTAAATTAGTGGCTAAACGCTTACCGACGTCGAAAATATCGTTGCGGCGTTCTTTAAAAAAAGGATCCTCTATCTTGTCAAAAGGGGCGGCTAATTCTTGCAATGTTAAAAATAAAGCGGCTTGCGCGGATAAAAATTCGTGCTGGATTTTGTGCGTTAAAGAGGATTGTAACATGGGATCTTGCAAGATGAGCTTGTGCGTTCCCATTAAGTTTGCGTACTCTGCCCCAAGTTCTTGATGAACTTTTTCTTCACAGGCAGAAATTTCAGCAAAAGTTTTTTGGATAGCTTGGTGAATTTTTTCTAATTCACTGTTTACTTCGTTTTCTCCAATATATTGTCGCGAAACAGAAACCACTTCTCCCGGTAATAAAACAGCCGGACCAATTGCAATACCGGGGCTGGCCGGTAACCCTTTTAATACAAGCACATCCTACTCCTAAAATTCCTCGTTAAAATTATTATCAAATAACGCCTTAATCGCTTCAAAGGCAGATTTTTCATCCGGCCCGTTGGTGGACAATTGCAAGCTGGAACCGTGTTCTGCTGCTAGCATCATGACGCCCATAATGCTTTTTGCATTTACAGTAACGCCATCTTTTTCCAGCGAAATATCGCACGTAAACCCGGCGGCCGTCTGTGCAATTAAGGCGGCTGGTCGTGCATGCAACCCTAAACGATTTTTAATTTCCAAATTTTGTTGTATCACGGCTTTCTCCCACTATAAATAACATACGATATTAAATACAGCCACTGCCACCAGATACAAATACATGTTGGGAATGCGCAGGCGGCGCGTAATAAAACTAATACTGATGAAAAATAACACCAAAACGGCGCGGGTCATAAACTGTACATTTTGTACAAGTGCTGTTTGCATGAAATAATAAACCCCAATTAATATCATGCCAATAGTAAATAGAAGACCTAAACGCTTTGCATGGTAGATGGTTTCATTCCAGTGAAATCGAGTGAGCCCAAAGCAGCGGTGATCTTCGTTGTAATAACTAAGGCTAATTCCTTTCCATTTGACAAATAAAGCAATGGCATTAAATACAACAAAGGCTACGATCCCGGCGGAAAAAACGTATCCCAGGGATGGATTGGGGGGCAACTGCGTTTCAAAAAAGTTGACACCTAGTACCAGCCAAATAAACAGAGCCGCTAACAGAGAAAGAGGTTTGAGCGTACCCCAAAACAGACGATCTCCAATCGAAGCAGTCGTAATGGAAAGCCCCCTTTTGATTTCAGCCCATAAAATAATTTGTTGTTCCATTTCTTTGGCTGTTTTTGTTTTAGCGATCGCTTCTTCTTGCCGGGCAAGGGCCCCAAAACAGAAGGAGGCCATCACCGGATGAGAGTTGAAATTTTGCAAATAACGTATTAGCACAGAAGGAAGTGCATCTGGATCGTTGTGATATAGTTTTTTCAAAAAAGGCCACATTACAAACGTTAAACCTATATTTTGATATTTCCGGTAATTCCAACCGGTTTGTAAAAAGAAGGATCTTAAAAACAAGGCAAGTTGTAATTTGAAATTCATAAGTTACCTCGTTTTTAACCGGAATTCAGGGACCAAAGCTGCCAGCCCAATCCAGGGAACAGCCATATAGGCGAAATTACAAGCAATTTGCGCCTGGCTAGGTAAATGGGAGGATATCCACACAGCTAGGTAACTCCCCAACCAAATGAAAAGAAACAATAACAGAAAATTAATTAAAAAGGAGGTTAGCAGCGACATGCTGATTGCCTGATAAATGGTCGTAGGTTTTTGGGTAATTTTTTGTTCCCAATAAATTAACCAACGGAATCGGCTTTTTCGGCGGTATTTTTCGATAATGGCAAATAAAAGGGCGGCAATTACTCCAAAAATAAAGGTGATATATAACTCAATTCCCAACGTATGTAAAGCCAAAGTGACCAGAGAGCAGACCACCGCGCTAGGTGGCAAAATGCCCCCCAACGGATTGACGTCGGCAAATAAGAGTTCGGTAAACACGCCGACTTGAATGCCGGCCATGGTGTCTCCCGTAATAAGAGAGAAGATAGGTGCAGCAATAATACCGCGCGAAAACGTAAGTTGCCCTGCATAGGTAGTATCTAATTCAAGAAACGCCGCTAATAAGCAAAGGGCGAAAATGGCAGGGGTCATAACAGGACCTCGTTAATAGAGATGGAAACGCCGTTCGGTACGGCCCGTGTTTCCACAGAAATCCCCAAATCTCGAATTAGTTTAAGCCAATGTTTATCCTGCTTATCTAAAAAAACATGTTCGGCAAGTTTCTGGGCGTTTTCTTTAAAATGCATGCCTCCGATATTGACCGATTTTATTTGTAAACCTTCTTTTACCAAATCGGCAAAGGCTTCTAACGATTCTAAAAGTAAGAAAATACGCTTTTTGGAAGAGGCAGCATAACGTACTGCGGAAGGAGCATCTAAAATAGAAAGCTCATATTCGTAGGGCAGACTTAAACGCAAAAGGCCCTCATTGAGTTCCCCCGTTTTTCCTTTCGGGCAAGAAATCAAAACTTCATCTGCGTTTAATTCCGGCAACCAGGCTTGTACTACTTGGCCGTGGATGAGCCGGTCGTCTACACGTGCGAAAATAATGGGCATTAGATTCCTTTAATTAACAACTCCGTGGCGTTAATTACGGCACGTTTGCCATCGGGTTCGATTTTTTCTGCCAGTTCTTTGGCGGTTAATTTTTTGCGACTATTAATTGCAGTCAAAAGCATGCTTAAGTTGAGCCCTGTAATTACGTAACAGTTTGCTAAGTCTTTACTGGCAGTTAACGAAATATTGGTTGCGCTACCGCCGAAAATATCGGTTAGAATGACAGCGCCGTTAGGACAAGCTGCCAGTTCTTTTTGAAGTTTTTGGGCTTCCTTTTCCACGGAAGCTGCCGCCGTAACTGAAAAAACCGCAAAGCCGTCATCAGCCGGTTTCCCAATAATTTGGGCAGCCGTATTTAACATTTCTTGTGCTAAATTTCCATGTGTTACTAAAATGATTTTTACCATATTAAATCCCTATATCCCTATGAAATTCTGAAGCGCTTAGCCCCAGTTTGTTTAAATAAGCAGCCAGCTGATGTGCCATAAACACACTTCGGTGTTTACCGCCGGTACATCCCATGGCAATGGTTAAATAACTTTTCCCCTCGGTAATATATTTGGGAATCAAGTATTTAATCAAATCGGCGAACCGGGTCGCAAATTCTGGTGCGTCCGGGAACGACATAATATAATCTTGCACGGGTTTATCAAGCCCTGTTTTTTCTTTCAAACCCTTGACGTAGTACGGATTGGGTAAAAAGCGTACGTCCATAACGATATCACAATCTTTGGGAATACCATACTTAAACCCAAAAGACATTACGGAAATTTGCATATCCCCGGCCCGTTTTAATTTGATCAAGGAAGAAAGTTTTTCTTTAAGTTCCCCTAATTTTAAATCACTGGTATCAATCACTTTATCGGCCAGTGAACGAATGGGGGCCATCACTTCGCGTTCATGTTCGATGGCGGCAACTAGTTTTTTATGAATCGGATGTTTATGTTTGGTTTCTGAAAATCGACGGATTAAACATTCTTCACTTGCATCTAAAAAAATCACTTTTACGGAAAAATCATCTTTTGCCAGGGAAGAAAGTAGTTCGGGCATTTCACGTAGGCGGTCCCCTTCACGTACATCAATACCGAGGGCAATATCGCGGATGGCTTCGTTTTCATGCACGTATTTGATAAAGTTCTCAAAAAGGGCCAAAGGTAAATTGTCCACGCAATAAAACCCGAGGTCGCCGAACATTTTTAAAGCCTGTGATTTGCCGGCTCCGCTTAATCCTGTAATAATAAAAATACGCCGTTTATCTGGTTGCATTTTTCTTATCGTTCCCTTTTTTCATTTTATCTAAAATTTTTTGACTAAATTCTTTTGCTGAAAAAATACCTTGGCTTTTAAGTTGCTGGTTCATCGAAGCCACTTCAATTAAAATAGCTAAATTTCGTCCCGGAGTTACGGGAAGTACAAGGGAGGGGATTTCCACCCCCAATATATCGGACGTTTTTTGTTCCACACCTAAGCGATCCAGCGGTGCCTTTGACGGAGAGGTTAACACTACTTCCATATCAATTTTAGTTTCATCCAGTGTGGCTCCTACTCCAAATAACAAAGGTACGTCTAAAATACCGAGTCCGCGTACTTCCATATAATGCTTGAGCATGGTTGGACAAGAACCCAACAGATAGCGCCCGCGGCTTTTTTGAATTTCTACTACATCATCTGCCACAAAAATATGTCCGCGTTTGATAAGTTCTAAGGCGCATTCGCTTTTGCCGATTCCGGATTCTCCGCGAATGAGCACACCTACCCCGTTTACATCTACCAACACGCCATGCACGTGCGTAATGGGGGCTAATTTTTCATCCAAAAAGCGGGAAAATTCGGCGGAAAAAGCAGAAGTTTCCATGCTCGTTTTTAAAACAGGCACATCCGAAGCCAAGCAGGTTTTTTTAACGGCAGGTAAAGGGTCCATGTCTGCGGCCATAATTACGCAAGGCACATCAAATTCGGTAAGCATTTTGGAAAGATTCGCCCGCAGACGGGTTTTGTTTTCTTTTTGGCAAAAGGCCTGTTCGGCCCGGCCAAATACTTGGACGGCTTTGGCGCGGAAATTGTCCATGTGGCCGCCTAAGGCCAACCCGGGACGGTTCACGCTTCCCAGCGTAATTTCCCGTTGGATATACCGCTTCCCGCAGACCAGCTCCAGGTTGAGTTGTTTCACCTGGAGCAGTTCTGCTACCGTAATGGATTTTGTAAATTCCATGGCCGTCCTTTTTGCATACAACTTATTTTCTGCGAACGGGTTTAATCAGTCCGTAAGTGCCGTCTAACCGTTTGAAAATCAAGTTGATTTGTTTGGAATCTTCATCTAAGAACATCCAGAAAGAATAACCCAGCCGTTCCATTTCATAGGCGGCATCTTCCGGGTTCATGGGAGAGACTTCCACTTGTTTAATTACGGAAAATTTAACGTCATTTTGCGGCAAAAGTACGGTTTCGGCAAACGGGTTTACATCCGCGGCTTTTACCGATTTTTTGGAAACTTTGCGGGCTTTTGCTTTGTTTTTAATTTTTTTGGCCTGCGCTTCTGCTTTGACGGCAGCGGCATCAATGGCTTTGTACAAATTGCTTTCTACGGCGCTGGCATTGATGGTAGTTTTAGCGCCGGTGTGCAAAATGATTTCTGCTTTTTGGTTGATTTTCTTTTCAACGGAAATCAACACTTGGGCAGACACGATGTTATCAATGAAATTTTCAATTTTTCCCACACGGGTATTAATAAAATCTTTAATAGCCGGTGTTAATTTAATGTTTTTAGCGGTAATCTTAATATCCATATATTCCTCCAATACGGTTACGGGAAAATATCCCGTTAATCTATTAAACCATTATAAAGGGCAACTGTCAACGATTGCGCGCGCTCGCGCGTAAGGGGGAAACAACGGGAATAAATTACGGCGGAATGAACGGTTCTTTGGGTGCGCCTCCTATCCGGCAGATATTAGTAGTGTAAAAGGAAAAGCAAAAAAATCAAGGCATCCTATGTCGGTTAGCAGAGGGCCCCTGCGGTCCAGATGTGATTTAATTTGGTAATATATACTTATGTTCGCGGTTCATGCGAACATAAGTAAGATTTGCTGTTTTTTGGAAGCCTGTGAAGAATGGGCGTGCTGCGATAGCAGTTCAGAGAAGTCCAAAGACAGTCGTTTTAGATGCGCGATAGAACAAGGAAATCATGAGCCTTGTTCGTCGCCATCCAGTGTTTGTCGTTTCCTTGAGGAGCGGCAGACCACGGCTGTCTAAGTTCGGGCACCTTCTCTGGCTCGGCATAAACAGCCGTTTTTTATTGATAATCCCTTCGCAAGCTTCACAAGGAGTTCCGGGACGTTCTCCTTTTCTACGCACTGTAGAACGAAACATATGGAGAGAAGCATATGTTACCTACTATATCGGTGTTAATTCCCGTGTATAATGCGGGAAAATATCTTGCGGTTTGCTTAGAGTCTGTGTCTAAACAAAGATTTACGGATTTTGAAATTGTTTGTTTAGATGATGGTTCAACGGATCATTCATTAAATCTATTGCGTACCTTTCAAAAAAACGAGCCGCGTTTACGCGTATTTACTCAAGCCAATGCAGGTGTTGCCATCACCCGCAATCGGTTAATTGAATATGCGCGTGGAGAATATATAGCATTTGTGGATGCGGATGATTTAATTTCGCCGGATTATCTAAGCACTTTATACCAAGCGGCCCAAGCCAGTGGCGCGGAGATTACAAAATGTTTTTTTAAGGAAATAAGTGAAGACGGTTTGCGGACGTCATCTGCTCACTGCGGCAGTCTATTTTATGAAAAACCTTCCAATACGTTGGTGTCACGGTTTCGCTGCGGGTATTATGATAGTGTGGTTTGGGGAAAATTATTCCTTCGCCAATGGCTGCATGCTATTAAAATCTCCTTTTTAGAGGGAAGAATTGCCGAAGATCTCCCCTTCGTGGTGCAAGCCTTTATGGAGGCACGCAAAATTGAAGTAGTGTCGCAATCTCTTTATTTTTACCGCAAGGGACTGAGTATGTGTATTACCGCTCAGTGTGAACGAATGGTAATCGATCAGTTAAAAAACTTGTTGGACTTGCAGCATATTTTGCAGGAGCGTTCTTTATGGGAAGAGAAGGTCGCTTTACAATGGGTGAAAATGGTGATCTGGCGAATTTGTGCCTTCCGTAAACTGCCTGTTGTAAAACGGAAACAATATCTTTCACTGCAAAAACAGGCTTTTTATCATGTTGAGAACGTGATGAAGAAGGGAAGTTGGCAGGTTAAACTTCGGTGGGGAGCCTTGTTTGTTTTAGTGAAACTATGCGGTTGGAGAAGTGTGTATATGTGGACGAAAATTTTTAGATAAAAATCGGCTTTCGCTTGCTGGCAAAATATCAAAAAAGAGTTATTTCAGTGCAGAACAGCACGCCGGGAGTTGCGTGTGGAGCGAGGGATTAATTCCGATGGAGACGCCAGTACTGAGAGAAATGCCTATTTTAATTAAATGCGCATAAAAACCCCCGAGGCGAAAGCTCCGGGGGTTTTAAAACTTATTTTGCGTTTACCATTTTAGCTCTGGAAATATCGCCTTTCTTATCTAAGAAATAGAGATATCCTTTTTCTTTTTTGATACCGCATTTTTCTACTTTTTTCGGTTTACCGCCTTTTTTGCCGCCGCGGGCCATTTGTACGCGGGCGATATCGCCGTCTTTGTCAATGTAGTACAAGAAACCGTCTTCGCGGTCCATGCCTACTTTCAATACTTTTTCTGCCATGTTAGATAATCCTCCTTTAAGGAAATCAGTCTTACGAGAAAAGTCTAATAAAAATTTTTACACTTTGCAAGCATTTTTTTTCGCCGAAGTTTCCTCGGAGCCTTTTTTAATAGTACGCGTACGAAGTAAAAAAGGGGCTTTTCTATATATGAAACTAGGTTAAATGGTATAATAAATAATATCCATATAAGGGGAAGTTATGTATTTAAAAGCGATTGAAATTCTGGGTTTTAAATCTTTTGCGGACAAATCACGCTTGGATTTTGAACCCGGTATTACGTGTGTAGTAGGGCCGAACGGATGTGGTAAATCGAACGTAATTGATTCGGTACGTTGGGCAATCGGTGAGATGAGTTGGAAGTCGCTTCGTTCTTCCTCCATGGTAGATATTATTTTTAATGGAACTGTTAAACGTGCTCCTTTAAATATGGCGCAAGTAAGCATGATTTTTGATAATGCTTCGCGTCAACTTCCTTTAGATTTTAATGAAATTACCGTGACACGAAAAATTTTTCGTTCCGGTGAAAGTGAATATTATTTGAATAAAGTGCAATGCCGCCTGCGCGATATTCGCGATTTATTTTTAGATACCGGTATCGGTGGTGAAGGATATGCCATTATTGACCAGGGCGGTGTGGAAAGCGTATTAGCTGCTTCCGCCGAAGAACGGCGCGAAATGTTTGAAGAAGTGGCTGGCGTTTCAAAATATAAAGCTAAACGTGAAGAATGTATTCGCCGTCTAGAGCGTGTAGATTTAGATTTGGCACGCTTGGCAGATACCGTGGCGCTGATCGCGGAACAAATTAAAAAGTTAGACAGCGAAGCAAAAAAAGCGCGGTTGTATCAAAAATATCGTGAAGAACTTAAAGAAAGTGAAATTGCCATTTCAGTTTGTTCTATTAAAGAGGCCGACGCGCAAATTGCTAAACACAGTGGCGAATTAGAGCCGGTTGTCCGTAAACAAGAAGATTTGGAAAATCGTATTTCTGCCCAGGAAGGAGCCGCTGCCGCCTTAGATTTGAATTTAACCCATAAACAAAAAGAAACGGCCGAATTTAATGAAAAGATTTCAGCTAGTAAGTACCAAGTCGGTTTATTGGAAGGGGCTATTAAAAATTGTGATAATTTAACGGCAGAATTAACAGCCCAGATTGCCTCTTCGGGGGCAGAAGCTCAACGCGGTCAAAATCGTTTACAAGAATTAGCGCCCACCATTACTAAACTTAAAGAACAAGTGGCACAGGTGACGGCAGAACTGGCACCGTTACAAGAAAAATATAACGAACAAACTGCTTCTGCGCAACAACTGGAGCAAGATTTATTACAAGCAGAACGAGAGTTGCAACGCGTGTCTGGCGAACTAATGGATTTAGTCCAGCAGCAAATGCAAATCTCAAATCGTATTGCGCTGGAAGAATCTTCTGCCCAGCGCGAGCAGGAAGATTTAATCACGGCAGAAAAAGCCAGCCAATCACAAGCCCAACTCGCAGCAGAGTTGGAGAGTGCCTTGAAGGAAGTTTCTACCCGTGCGGCGGCAGCTCAACAAGCTCATGAAAAAACACAAGAAGCCATTTCAAAAAGCGAAACGCTCCGTCAGGAGCTTCAGCAGGAACGGGTCACGTTAAACGAACAATTATCTTCTCTAAAATCTGCTCGTGCGGCTTTGGCAACTAAGCTGGAGATGATTCAAACACAAGGGAAAAACGACCCGTATTGGGTGGGAGCTAAATTGGCTGCGGAGAGTGGGTTGAAAGGTGTTAAAGGAACCCTTCGTAAAGCCATTAAATATCCGGCTAAATTGGGCGTAGCCGTGGAAGAATCTTTCGGAAAATATTTAGATGCCGTTCTTTGTGCAGATGAAAAAACAGCTCAAGCCGTGGCAGAACTATTGCGGAACAACGGAAAAGCACGTGCTAAATTAATTATTTTGGAAAATGTACCCAAAGTGAAATCAGCCAAAGGCACGCTTAAAAAAGAACTCAAATATAAAGAGGAACTGGAAAATTTAATCAATTGGATCATTGGCGAATATGATTACGAGGATGGCACGGTCCGCAGTACATTTTTTATCGGGGCTGGGGCGAAGGACGTTCGCGCGCCGGAAGCCTACTGGGGAGAAGAAGAAACCGTCCGTAGCGAGATGGAAGCCAAAAATGCAGAAGAAGAAAAATGTTCCGCTCAAATTATTGCGAATTACGAAAAAATTACGCAGGCTGAAGAACAGTTAAAAACGCTCCGTTTGAAACAACAGGAAGCGGCCGTCGCTTTGAATACGGTCCAAAACGAACAGATTAATAAATCGCGTGAGTTGGCACAAGTCCGCCAAAGTTTGGAACAAGCTGCGGCCCGCAAACAGGAAATTACGCTGCGTGTAGACAATCGCAAGCAAACAGTACAAACGTTAAAACAAAATTTGGAAACATTGAAAGAGAAACAAGCCGCTACGTCCGCGCACAGCGAAGAAATCAAAAAAACGCAAATTTCCCTTCGCCAAAAAGCCGAAACATTGAAGAATGAATTAAATGCCAGCAGCGCCAAATTGTACGAAGTTCGTATCAAAAAAAATAATGTGGAGCTGGACTTAAAAGCAACCGAATACGAATTTAACAGTTTAACGGAAAATGAAGGAAAACGTAATGAAAAAATTGCTTCATCCAATTTGCGTATTAAAAGTTTAGCGGATGAAAAACTTTCTACCCAGGCTAAACTTTCTACCGAACGCGATACACTAGCGCAACTGGAGCTTACGGAACATAAAATGCGTGAGGAATTGGAAAGTTTGAAAAAGGAATTAAGCGAAAAAACCCAGGCTTTAAATGCTTGTAAGAAAGAATTTTCCGATTTGTCTATTCGCAAAAATGATTTGGAAAATGCGTTAGCTAACGCGCGCCGCCAGCGTACAACGGTAGCAAATAATTTGTTTGAGAGTTGGAACATTACGCCTGAAGAAGCGCAGTTAAAATACGGCGAAAAAACGGTGGATTACGAGCGTGTGAAAATGATGCGTAAGCGCATTGAAAATATGGGAGCGGTCAATATGACGGCGCCGGAGGAATATGACGCTTTAACGGAGCGGCATAATTTCTTACGCAGCCAAATCGGGGATTTGGAAAGCGCGAAGAAAGATTTAAAATCCGCCATCCAAAAAATTAACCAAACAACCCGTGAGAATTTTAAATATACATTTGAACAAGTACGCACGCATTTTAAAAATATTTATCAAACGCTGTTCCGCGGCGGCGAGTGTGACCTAGTGCTGACTCAGCCGGATAACCTGTTGGAAACCGGCATTGAAATTTATGCTCAGCCACCGGGCAAAAAACTGCTCAACATTAGTTCTATGTCCGGCGGAGAAAAGACATTAACGGCTATGTCATTATTGTTTGCTTTCTTTACTCATAATCCTTCTCCGTTCTGTATTATGGACGAGGCAGATGCCGCGTTAGACGAAGCGAATGTGGAGCGTTACGTCAACTTGATCAAAGAGTTTTCTAAAACAACGCAATTTATTGTAGTTACGCATAATAAACGTACAATGGAAGCGGCCCGGATGCTTTACGGAATTACCATGGAAGAGAGTGGGGTTTCTAAAGTAATGTCGGTCAACTTGGCCGACCGTACCAACCCGGAAGAGGTTAAAAAGAAACAAACCATTGAAGCCCTAGCGGAGGCGTAATGAAAATAGGTGTATTTTCAGATGTGCATGCAAACTTGGAAGCATTGGAAGCGTGTTTGGCTCGTTTTAAAAAAGAAGGCGTGCAAGGGTACATCTATTGTGGGGATTTTATAGGATACGGGCCGGATCCTGAAAAATGTGTTCAAAAAATTTTATCCTTGCCACTGTTAGCGTGCGTACTTGGAAATCACGATGCAGTGTTTGCTCATCCGGAACTAGAAGAAATTTTTAATAATGAAGCACGCAATTCGCTTGATTGGAGTAAATCGTATTTAACGGAAGCCTCTATCCGCGCTTTAACAGCTCTCGCGACGATTGAAGAAAAACCTGATTACACCGTTCTGCACGGAACACCACGGGATCCCGTGAAAGAATATTTAGTGAGTACCTCTCAGTTTTATGCCAACTACAATTTATGGAAAGGTAAAATTTGTTTTGTGGGCCATACACACGTGCCTTTTTACATGAAGGGAAATGCTAAACACTGTTCCATTTATGTCAGTTCCAGCGCAGACACTACCGTGCAGCTAGATCCATCCATGCGTTATATAATTAATCCAGGCGCCGTAGGAAAACCTCGTGATCAAGACACACGGGCATCTTTCGGGATTTGGGATACACAGGAAAATACATTTCGGTTTATCCGGCAGGAGTACGATTTCCACATAACGCAAGCGAAAATGGAAAAGGCCAAAATGCCAATGTTTCTCGTTGATACATTAGGGCTTGGCCTCTAAAAATAAAAGTATGAGTCCTGCCGGGCGCACTTGCGTTTCGTCGAAACGATTTCTATTTATTCATTAAGTTATTGCTGTTAAGGGATGTAATTAACGGCTGAAAAGAGTTGCAGAATGAATAAAAAATTGTTACAATAATAATATAGATTTAAGGGCCTGTAGCTCAGCTGGGAGAGCGCCTGCATGGCATGCAGGAGGTCGCAAGTTCGATCCTTGTCAGGTCCACCATTTTAAAAAAGCCCCTTTTTAAGTGGGCTTTTTGCATATATAGCGGTTTTATGAACAATGTGTATAAAGACGGTACTTATCTAAAGAATAATCCTACTTGGCACGCCGAAGACGCCTCCTGGAAGCTGGGGAAGTTACAACAAGTATTAAAAAGAGCGAAATTGACGGATGCGTTTAAGACGGTATGCGATATGGGTTGCGGCAGTGGTGAACTAATTAAATTGTGGGCGGCTGAGCAACCACAAATGCGTTTTACCGGATATGATATTTCCCGCCAGGCGTACGAATTATGTTTACAACATAAACCGGAAAATGTTTCTTTTTGCTGCGAAGAAAATAAACCCGCAGGCCCTTTTGATTTAGCATTGGGAATAGATGTGATGGAACATGTAGTGGAGGATGAAGCTTGGCTGGAGGAGGTTACTCACCTGGCGCCCACTATAGTATTACATGTACCGCTACAATTATCTCTTTTTGCCGTTTTACATCCGGAATTTCTGGCCAATGAGTTTCATTTGGTTGGGCATGTACATGCTTATACCATGCCGTTTTTAAAGCGGTTATTGAAGCGCCATAATCTAGAGATTTTGGCCGTTTCCTATGATAATAAATATATGGAAAAACCTACCTATACGCCTAAAAACGTGAAGCAAAAGATAGATTGGTTTGTGCGTAAAGTGATGTATAAATTTTTTCCATCCAGCTTGGCAGCCATTATAGACGGTGGTTATAGTGCTATGATTGTTTGCCGGCGGAAAAATTAGGCGTGGTACAGCTTTTTCAATAAACTAATTTCCCGGGCATATCCTTCTAAATCGTTGGGCGTTTCCAAACAAAACGGTAATTCTTTTAATGCCGGGTGATTGATCACACTGGCCAAAATTTCCGTACCGATTTGGCCTCCGCCAATTACTGCGTGGCGATCTTTGTGTGCTCCCAAAGGATTTAAGCTATCATTTAGATGGACTGCTTTTAAACGGGAAAGTCCTATTTTTTTATCAAACTCAGTTAATACGTTATCTAATTTAGCCAATGAATAACCGGCATCATGTATGTGACAGGTATCCAAGCAAACGCCCATCTTGTCGTTTTGTTTGACGCGACTAAGGATTTCTGCCAGTTCCTCAAATGTGCGTCCGATTTCGCTGCCTTTCCCAGACATCGTTTCTAACAGCACGGTGGTTTGTTGTTTGGAAGTTAAGATTTCATTAAGTAGCCAACAGATGAGTTCTATGCCTTTTTCCGTTCCTTGTCCTACGTGCGAACCAGGGTGAAAATTATACAAGTTGCCAGGTACATATTCCATGCGTTGCAAATCATCTTGCATGGTAAGTAGGGCAAATTCACGTGTTTTAGGGTCTGCTGAAGCTGGGTTTAAAGTATAAGGGGCGTGGGCAATAATGGGCGCAAAATGATGTTCTTTTAATAAGTGAACGAGGGCGGCCGCATCTTGAGGATCAATTTCTTTAGCTTTACTTCCACGCGGATTTCGTGTAAAAAATTGGAACGTATTGGCCCCGATACGCAAGGCAGTTTTCCCCATAGCTTCAAAACCATCTGAAGACGATAGATGACACCCAATGTGTAACATTTTCTTACTCCGTTAAGCGCTTAATGTCTTCGATAAGTTGAGTAACATCTTCTTCTCGCGTGGCCCAACTGGTACAAATACGTATGAGGGTTTGATTATGTTCTAACGGTTGAATATGTGCAAAGGCGTAAGTTTCTTCCAGTTGCTTTACTAACGCATTTGGCAAAGCAAAAAACTGCTGATTGGTGGGGGAATCATACATGGCTGGGAAACCGGCTTTTTCAAAGGCCTTGCGAATTTTGAGAGCTTGTTTGTTGGCATGGGCGCCCAGTTGAAAATATAAATCATTTTCCAGTAGTGCCAAAAATTGAATTCCTAGCACGCGTCCTTTAGCCAGCATAGCTCCCTTCTGTTTTATGAAGTAACGAAAATCTTTTTGGATTTTTTCATTAGACATTACGACCGCTTCCCCAAGCAAGGCGCCTAATTTGGTGCCTCCGATATAGAAAGCATCACAATAAGCGGCCAAATCCGGTAGGGTGATATCGTTTCCCTGCGCGGCTAAACCATATCCCAAGCGGGCTCCATCGATAAATAAGAAAAGTTTATTTTTATCGCACGCCTGTCGGATTTCTTGCAATTCTTTTTTGGAATACATGGTTCCAAATTCGGTTGGCAAGGATAGATAGACGAGTCGCGGTTGGGGGGCAAATTCCGGATTGTCATCTTGCCAATGGGCCTGGCACACTTGGTGAATTTGCTGAGCAGTAATTTTGCCGTTATGGGAAGGAACAGATAAAATACGGTGTCCAGTTGCTTCAATTGCGCCTGTTTCATGTACATTGATGTGGCCGGTATCGGCTGAAATAACACATTGATATGGGCGCAACATAGCTGCAATAACGGTTAAATTCGTTTGAGTGCCGCCACACAAGAAATATACTTCAGCTTGGGGGGCTTGGCAACGGGATTTAATCAAATCAGCAGCCTGGCGGCAAAACACATCTTGGCCATATCCGGGAGCTTGTTCTAAGTTTGTTTGAACAAGTTTTTCTAGAACTTGCGGATGAGCCCCTTCGCTGTAATCACAATTAAAACGTATCATAACTATTCCAATTAATAAAAAACGATAATTTCTTTGTGTATATTTTACCTTTTTTTCGGTTTTTTGGGGGAGGGTGTGATTTTGGTACTGGTGTGATTGGGCAAATCTAACACGTAACGATAAGATCCTTGTTCTCCTCCCTCAATGAAGAAAATGACTTTTTGCGCATCTTTAATATCAATAAATTCTTCCAAGTGGTCCAAGGACCAAAGCGGCGTGCGGTCCCAACGTTTTAAGGATTGATCAGCATAGTAAATGAGTATATGGGAGATGGTCTCGTCTACCGCCATTTTGCCTACACGGACACCTCCAAATAAAATTACCCGTGCTGCCGAATGAGGAGAATGGTATTCTTTTAATAAAAAAGTTAACTGCCTTGCAGGAATAAATTCACTTACGTAATCAGGTTGAGACGCCCAGCGTGGTGAGTTTGCTTTAAACCAATCGGTTTTATCGAATTCGCGGATTGAATAAGAACGGTTGTATAGACCAATCGTCTTCCCTTGGGCATTAACTACAAATCCTCCGCTATAAATTTGAGGTAAATTTGTTTCAGGAGCATTGCCTAATAGACGTTCTGTCCCACCAAAAAATATCGAATGCCCCCCTTTATAAAAATCACCTTCGCGAGCTAACCCATACGCAAGTACGTTTTGGTAATTATCTGAAGGGAAAGAAGTATCTAATTGAACCGGGAGTGCCACGTGGGAAATTTCCTGAGGAACTTTTAGTAGAGCTATGTTTCCGCTTCTAGATTGCATAAGTACTTGAGCCGGGAAAGAAAAAGGCTGTTCGTACCCGGGAATTTGGAAAGTTAAATAAACATTTTTACCTGCTTTAGCCGCAACCGAAGCGGTAGTAGCTCCCCATAAATAAGTTTTTCCTTCTTCTTGGGTAGCAAAAACAAATCCGGTACCTAGTACGGGGGAGGACTTCTTTTTGGCAGAAACAGTAAATAAGAAACGGGGTAGATTCTGCTCCAAGGGTTCTATTTGAGGCGTTTTCCAAATAAATGTGTTCATTTGGGCCCTACTGAACAACTGTTGGGAAACATCAACAGCCTGCTGCGGGGATAGTGGGGCGGACAAAGAAAGAGGGACATAATAGGAACGGTTTTGGAATGTCTGTGAGATAAGGCGTGAAAGACGTTGAGATAAACCGTTGTTGGTATGCAAAACAACCGGGTTTACCTTCGAAGCACGCAGTACAAGAGGCAAATCTTGCAATTGTGCCTGTGCTAATACAGAAGTAAGTAATAGAAAAAAACTGATGAAAATCTTTTTCATACTATTACTGTAGCGGATTTAATGGATAGAAAAAAGAGTCTTTAGACCCATTTTTTCTATAGGACTTCTTATTTGGGCAGAGTAAAGTGAAAAGAGTCTCCTACAGAAATAGCATGCTTCTCAACCATCCCTGCAGGCAGTTCCAGTAAGTATTTAGCTTGAGCAAATGCCACAGGAATTTCATTATTAATAGTATATTTTTCCCGATGAGGTAAATGGGTTTTAATGGCTGTTGCTTTAAGATTACTGTCCAAGAAAATAACGTCTAAATCCAGGAGCGTATTTTTGCGCCAATATGCTTGTTCTTCTTCGCGTATAAATACGAAAAGGACTCCTTTATCAAAGGGTTCTTTTTGGCCAAGCCAAGCGCGTTCCTGTTTTTTGTAGGTGTCGGCTACTCGTACGGGCAAGGTGCTTCCGTCCGGTAGAGTAATCGGAATTTCCCGGTAACAGGAGCAGGCCCCTAAAAGAAACAAGCTACTTAATAATATCCATTTTTTCATCCAGGATTTTCCTCTGTAATTGAAATTTTTTCTAACGGGCACAGTACATAGCCAGCAGAATACATATTTAGATTTGTATTAAATTCTTGACAAGGAGTATCACTTGCTCGCAAACCCAACGGCGCCAAGAAAATGGGATCTAATGGTAGGCCCCAGGGGAACGTAACGAGATAAATCGGACCGGTATGTTGTCCAATTGCTTGCTCCACGGTTTTTTCAAAGTGATAAGCATAATACAGCTTAGTAAGCGGATAATGTTGGGTGGCTCTGGACCAAGCGGTACGTGGATATTTGGAAACAGGGAGTTTAATTCCTCCAATAAAACGGGTATCTTCCGGCAATAAGGGGGCCACAAAAGAGAGAGGAGCTCCTACCAGTAACACCAGCGCATGGGGTTCTACGGTTAACTCAGGAGTGATTTCAATAGCGTGTGGGGAATACATTTCTCTTCCCCAACGAGGGTATTTTGTTGTAAAGTTTAATATCCCTATAAGTAGAATAGCTATGAGGATGGTTTTTTTATAGCTGAAAAATTGTCGCAAAGCCGCAATAATAAGAATTCCGCTGATAGCTTCCAACGTAACTATATAACGAAGCGTACTGTAAAAGTGAAGCCATAAAACAAAACCAACCGCACAGAAAGATAGAAGAGTTTTTAGTAGCGGTCGACGGAGGTAGCTTTTTATTTTGGCAAAAAAGGCAATAGGGAGCAGCAGTATAAAGGAAAGTTGGGCCAATGCAAGCCGGGCATCTGCTACAATTGGTTCACTTACCATCCATTGATTGGGAAATATCCAATAAAAAGGATAAAAAAGCCATTGCAGTGTACTGCGTGGGTAAAACCGCACTTCGTCAAAGTTAACAGGATCAAAGAAGGGAGATTTAAAAATAGAATTAAAGAACGGGAATACTGGATTTCCGTACGCTTTGTACAACTGAAACATAAAAAACCCGTTCGTGAGCAAAAAACCCGCCAAGCCGCCCAGTGCAAATAAACAGCAGGTACGTAATGGCTTGTGAAAAGAACGCACATTGACGAAAAAAGCAACGGTCAAAGCGACTACAAACGGTGCTCCCGTATACTTTAGGCCTCCGGCCGCTCCCGCCAAGAAAGCTGCCCAAAAAGCCCAACGCGTCTGTTGCGGTTTTTTCAACAAAAAGAGGAGCAAAAAATAGAATGCAAGGACTAATAAAAAAGCCAGGGGGACTTCATTATAAGAGAGCCCTATCTGGGAGATGCCCATACTTCCTGTGATTCCTATTGCGCAGGCCAACAAAGGGAGGAGTTTTTCTGCCCGGTCTTGGAATATCAGATAACATATTTTATAGATTACAAACCATAATGCTCCGCCCCAAAGCCCTTGTATAAAAGCGATTATTTGAGGATAGGAATTGAAGTATTTAATGAGTAAATATAAAGGTACATCCAAGAGCGGATTAAAAAACGTATGGATGCCGGCAGGCATAATATCGGTAGAAAATCGTCCCGTCAAAAAAGCAAAAGGATTATATAGGTGATAATTTAGTAAATCCCACGTAGCATCTTGCCCACACATCCAGCTTAAGGTGCCGCTACTTAGTAAAAATAAGAGGCAAATGAGGGAGTCTCTACGATGGGAAGAAAGGAATTTCAACATGGTACCATTATAGTAAAAAATAAGGGTTTTTAGCTTTTCAAATTGCTAAAAACCCTTTCCAATAAAAATGCCCAGTACAGGGATCGGCCACAAGTTGGCTCATTGACATTCGCCGCTCGCGGCCCCGCCTCGCCAAGCGTGCGTTAGCACGTGTGGGCGGCCATCTGCCACAAAGACAAGACTTATTCAAAAGAATTAGGACGTTTTTGTGTGTTTGGCAAGGCAGATATGCTACAATGAAAATAGGTAGTATATCCGAAGTAAAGGAGTAGAGACAAAACATATTTAAGTAGTACATACAATTTGTAAAGATTATTTGTTGAAGCGTGGAGGAAGACCACGCCGAGCAATGGAAGAAATAATACTCTTCCGGCGCAAGTTCTCAATCAACAAATAGTCGCTCTGTCTTACCCATTTCTCTTAGTTAGGGATTGGGTAGGCGGCGACTGTTTGTTAAAGGTCATTGAGAACTGCTTTTAACAAGGTCGCCGCTTTTTTTCGGCAAAATTTGATGTAAATAAAAATAAGATTGGAGGAGTAGCTTATGATATACAGAAGTACCCAGCGGGGGTTTACCTTGATTGAGTTGTTAGTGGTCGTGCTGATTATTGGTATTTTGGCGGCGGTTGCGCTACCGCAGTATCAAAAGGCCGTGGAAAAATCACGTGCCACAACTATTTTCCCTCTCTTAAGATCAATAGGCGATGCACAAGAAAATTACTATATGGAGAATGGTACATATGCTATGTCATTTAATGAACTAGTTTTAGATATCCCATTTACAGGTACAATTAAAGGGATGACTTTCTATCCATTGAGAGATGTTCGTTCTAATGAAGATTGGTCTATTCAATTATACCCAGATCTCAACGCTGTGTTTGCGAGTAGACTAACAGGTCCTTATGCGGGAGCTGCTTTTGCTTATCAATACGGTGATTGGAGTTGCGTGCCTGGTAATAGCTGGGGCCTTTGTGCTCATATGTTAACGTGTGTAATAAAAACAGAAACTGCAGGCGGTGTGTTTCTCGACAGAAAACAATACTCTAAGTACTGTGAGAAAATTTTTAAAACAACTCGTACCGTTGAATCTATAAGCATTGGTAGTTTTCGCCTTATGCCTTAATTATTCCGCCGGGCTCGCGGTTTTTGCCTTTCGTGTTCGCCTGTGCGGCTCGCACTCAAACAAAAACATCGCTGCGCCTTTCAATCCCTGCCGCGCATAAAGCAGTTTATGCGCTACTGGATAAATTCA
>CAMZDW010000002.1 GCA_947305555.1 uncultured Elusimicrobium sp. | reverse complement strand
CCACTGAGCTACGAGCGCAAAAAAATCAGTCAAACATCTTTTGGGTTTAATCAGCGTCGGTCAAACCCCACATGATTATTATATCAAATTTAGATACTGCATACAAGCTTTCAACTTAAAGCAGTTCTTTTTGCAATAACTTATTATATCAGTTTTTAAAGCAGTACGTCAAAATTTTATAAACCGTTTGACAGCCTTCCGCTGCCCTTGCTACCATATAATAAGAGTATATTTCGTCTTACTAGGGGAGAATTTATGAAAAAAATTATTAGCGCCAGCAGCGCACCCAAGGCAATCGGTTGTTATTCACAAGCCGTGGAGGACGGAGGTTTTATTTTTACTTCCGGCTCTTTGCCCATTGATCCGGTAACCAGTGAAATTTTTACCGGGGACGTGCGCGTACAAACCGAAATCATTTTGAAAAATTTGGAAAATATTTTAAAGGAAGCCGGCGTCTCTTTAAAGCAAGTAGTTAAAACAACCGTCTTTATGACTGATCTGACGCAATTTGCCGAAATGAATGCGGTCTACAGTACCTTCTTTAAAGATAATCCGCCTGCCCGTACGACACTTCAAGTCCAAGCTCTTCCTAAAGGCAGTGCTGTGCAAATTGAAGCCATTGCGAAAAAATAGGATTACTCATGACCTTGCAAGAACAAATTTTAACTTCCCGGGTAAACGGTGTTTTATTACCGTTGGCCGCCATGAAAACAGAACAAGATTGGGGCGTGGGCGATTTTAGCTCGCTCATGCAATGGACGGATTTCTTGGCTTCGCAAGGCACAAAAATTATTCAAATTTTACCTCTCCAAGAAACCGCTCCCGGCGAAAATTGCCCTTATTCCGCACTAACGGCCTTCGCTACGGACCCGGTATATGTTGATATTTCTTCCGTCCCCGAAGTGCAACACAGTTTAGAAGCGCGCAATTATGTGGCTTCGCTTCAGGAAAATATCGCCCAGTGGCGTGCTGAATCCAAGGCGCCCTTTTTCCCGGTCAAGCAGGCTAAATTAAAAGCCTTGTGGTTGGGATATCAACATTTTTTAACGGCAGAAAAGAGTGTTTTTTCTCCTCGCTTTCAGGCATTTGAGGCGTATTGCGCGGCACAGGCCAGTTGGTTGCGGCCTTACGTTGTTTTTCGCGCATTGAAAGAATTTTATAATTGGCAGAGTTGGACCACCTGGCCCGAGCCGCTTCGCGCGCATGAGCCATCAGCCGTAGCTGCCTTTGAAGCACAATATAAGGAATATGTGGATTTCTTTGCGTACGTTCAATGGATTTTGGACCAGCAGCTCCGGCGAGCCAAAGTGCACGCACAGGAAAAGGGAATCCTCATCTTTGGCGATATTCCTTTTGCTACCAATTTGGATAGCGCCGAAGTGTGGGCCGAACGTGAAAATTTTCGCTTTGGGTACGAAACAGGTGCCCCGGCGGATCAATTTTCTAAAGGTGGCCAGCGCTGGGGGCTCCCCGCTTACGACTGGACTTACCAACACACGCATGGGCTTTCTTTGTGGCGTCGTAAGATCCGCCGCGTGACGGAACTGTACGATATTTTCCGGCTGGACCATTTGGTCGGATTTTTCCGCACGTATATTTTCGCACCGGGTGAAGAAAACGGATTTTTTGATATAGAAGGAGAACAGAATCAAATCAACCGCGGGTATGCTTTCTTGAAAATGGTCCAAGAAGAGGCACGCGGAAAATTGGCCGTCGGCGAAGATTTGGGGGTGATTCCCAACTATGTCCGGCGCATGTTAATTGATTTAAAAATTCCCGGTTATAAAGTGCTTCGCTGGGAACGCGAAGATAATGGTTATTACCGTGAGCCTCGTAACTATCCGATCGTTTCGTTAGCCACCACTTCTACCCACGATACGGAAACCGTTCGCGGTTGGTGGGAAACTGAAAATCCATCTGAGCGTGCACATATTTGGGAAATGATTTCCGCCCAAAAAACAGACACCGGCGCTCCCTGGAATTTGGACACGCAACGGGCTATTTTACGCCGCGTGCTGGCAAGCGCTTCTGCAATTACGATGTTTTCTTGGCAAGATATTATCGGCACGTTGGACCGTGTTAATACTCCCGGCACCGTCGGCGAAAATAATTGGACTTACCGCAGCCAGTATACGCCTGCGCAGGCGGCAACCCAGTATGCTGCGCAGTTAGCCATGTATCGGGAATTATTAAAAGAAACCAAACGCTTGTGATTACAAACGTGTAATTATTTTTTAGCCGCGGCCGCTGGGCTGTCGGCTTTTTTTTCGGTCGTTACCGTCGAGGAGGAGACTTGTGTGGGAGCGGTTTCTTGCGGTTGGACAGATGTTTCCTCTGCCTCAGCGGCTGCTACCACAGGGAAAAGCTCATCTGCTAATTTTTCTGCGCGTTCCTTGGCTTGTTTATACTCTATGCTGGCTTGGATAAACTCGGCCGTTGGCCGGTTTGTTTCTTGATTTTTGGCAATTTCAAGTTCCAGTTTTAATTTTTTTAATTCAAAATTTTCCAACGCTAAACGTAATTTAATTTGGTTGAGCAGGCGGTCTTTTTCTTCATTTACAACTACCGGGCAAGCTGTTAATGCTTGGTTTAAAATTTCTAAATTTTGTTGTGCACGTTCCCGAGTTACTTCTTGAAATATGGGATTAGTCGTATCTGCCGAAGGAACTGAAACCGAAGAAGCGAGGGAAGTATCTCGTTGGGGAAGATACGTATTTCCCACCAACATACCCCCTACAAAAAGTAAAACGATCGTGAAAAAATAAAAAATATAGCGCATAGAACCCTCTCTGTATATTCTATCAAAAAGTAATTTAATATAATAAAATAAATTAAGTTAAATCCGCAAAGGAATGATTATGGCAAAAATTAAATTTGGCAAAGAAGGACATCTTGTATTGGAAATTACTCCACTCACCATTTGGTCAAATCCCGGTAGTGAAGGGGAATTTATGGAATATCAATTGGGGCTCTTCTGTGAAGGTCGTTCGGTTTTTAACCCGGAGTGGCAAGAAAAATTGGTCGCCGTAAAAGATGAGGAAATGATTTACGTATCCGATTTTATTTTACAAACGTTAAATGAACATAGAGAGAACAATTGGACCATGCTGGAGCCAAAAGCGTCACTCTATATGTACCCTGTTGAAAACGCGCTGGGATGTTGTTCTTCGTATAAACCGAGAGATATGTTCCAATTGCAAATTACGTTGGAGCAAAATATTTTTGCCGGAGAAGATAAAGTGTTCGGCCCGTATTCTAATACCGGGCTTACGATTAGTTTCGAGGCCGATAAGGAAGAATGGGCGCAATTTGCTCTGGATATTCGCCACGAAGAAGAAGATTTTGACGAGGAATAATATGGCTTTTTATAGTTATAAAACCAGTGGAGTTTGCTCCAGCGAAATTCAATTCGAAATTAAAGATGGGAAAATCTATCATGTGCAATTTATCGGCGGATGTCCCGGTAATTTACAAGCGATTAGTAAATTAGTAGAAGGAACGGAAGCATCCAAAGTGGTTGGCTTGTTAGCGGGCAACGATTGCGGCGGCAAGGGTACTTCGTGTGCAGACCAGCTGGCATTGGCACTGCAGGCCGCTCTTAATTCCCAAAAATAAACAAAGGTTTACAACAGATCAATGCCGTTTTTGGCGCATGTTTCGCGCATGCCTTGCGGCCAAAGGGACGATTGCACTTCGCCAATGTGAGCTTTACCCAACATCAGCATACACAACCGGCTTTGCCCAATTCCACCACCGATAGTAAGCGGCAGCTTGTTTTCTAAAATAAGTTGATGGTAGCGGTATTTAGTCCTTTCCGGGCAGTGAGCTTCTTCTAATTGCTTTTGAAGACTTTTTGCATCTACCCGAATTCCCATAGAGGAAATTTCAAACGCATCTTCCAATACGGAGTTGTACACCAGTAGGTCCCCATTTAAAGACCAATCGTCATAATCGGGGGCACGACCGTCGTGCGGAAGACCATTTTTTAATTTTCCGCCGATTTGACTGACAAAAACGGTCCCGTATTCTTTGGTAATCGCACGCTCCCGTTCTTTGGGGGAAAGAGCCGGATATTTTTCTTCCAGTTCTTGGGTGGAAATAAAATAAATTTCGGGATTGATTTCTGTTTTAATTTGAGGATATACTTTCTTTAATTCTGCCAAGGTATCCGTGAGCACACGTCCAATCTTTCGAACGGTTTCCTTCAAAAAATCAGGAGTGCGTTGCTGCGGGTGGATAATGAGTTCCCAGTCCCATTGGTCTACATAAATGGAGTGCAGATTATCCGTTTCTTCATCACGGCGAATGGCGTTCATGTCCGTATATAATCCGGTGCCTGGTTCAAAATTATATAGCTTAAGAGCCATGCGTTTCCACTTGGCTAACGAGTGCACGATAACGGCCCGTACGCCGGTTTGTTTAATGTCAAAACTGACGGGCCGTTCTACCCCGTTCAAATCATCATTAAGCCCGCTGTTTTCTTCCACAAATAGTGGGGCGGAAACCCGTTGCAAATTAAGCGCGGCAGCTAATTTGCATTGAAACGTATCTTTAATTAGTTTAATGGCCTTTTGTGTTTGCCGTAAATCAGTTGTGCTTCGATATCCGAGCGGTAAAACAAGTTTAGTCATAATTTGATGACGAACTTCACTTAAAGTAGCTTGTCATGTTGTTCTGTCAATATAAAATTAAGCCACGTGAAGGAAATAAATTCTACGGAAGGGGAGGGATTCGAACCCTCGGTAGAGTTGCCCCTACATCAGTTTTCAAGACTGACGCCTTAAACCACTCGGCCACCCTTCCCTAATTCTATTTTATTATTTTATCTCCTCTTTCGTCAAAAATCTTAGGGATTGCTAGCAAATTGGTATAATACTTATTACAGAGGTATTTTCTATGGAAAAACAAGAAACCCCATCGATTGTCTATCGTTTTGGCAATGGGGTGTATATTAATTTAACAAATCGCTGCCCCAATTTGTGTGTATTTTGCATTAAAACAAAATGGAATATGCAGTTCCATGGCAATAACCTAAATTTGGAAGGCCAAGAGCCTTCCGCTGGGGAAGTTATAGCGGCTTTGGAACGAGAATTAAGGAAAGCTCCCTTCCAAGAAGTAGTTTTTTGTGGATATGGCGAACCTACGATGCGGTTAGATGTTTTGTTGTTTGTGGCACAAACGCTAAAGGGTTGGCGTGCACAAGCCAAATATCCGCCGTTTATTATTCGTTTAAATACAAATGGGTTGGGAAATCGTATTAATCATAAAGATATTGTGCCGTTATTAGCCCGGGTAGTGGATGAAGTCTATGTCAGCCTAAACGCGCCGGATGCGGCTTCTTGGCAGAAATTGGTGCGCCCGATAGAAGAATTTCAAGACGGATATGAAGATGTGTGCGATTTTATCCATGCTTGTGTGGAGGCGGGTTTCAGAAAAGTAGTAGCCAGTTGCGTGGCTCAAACCGGGGTGGACCCAGATGCCGTAGCTCGTGTAGCCAACGCCCAAGGAGCTACATTTTATTTAAGGAGTTTTTTGGATGAACAGGATTAAGCGCCCGGGGGCTCTGTTTGCTGTTTTTATTTTTTTGTTTGCACTTGGGTTATTATGGTTTTTTACTGTTGCACAAGATTACTATGACTATACGGCCAAAACAATTGAAGCGGCTGCTTCCACCGCTCCGTTAAATAAAGGAAGTGTTTTGGCGGTTGCTACCCCGGCGCGTACTCCCTACAATGCGGAAGTAAAATATCGTAAATTTTTTATCACTGCTCCCGGTGCCAAAAAAGTAGAATTGCAAGCGGATTTCAACCGTTGGGGACAAGATCCGTTAGAATTAAAAGGATATCGCAAAGGATACTTTGAAACTTCGGTGGCTTTGACGGGGGGAGAATATAAGTATGTATTTGTGGTGGATGGAAAAGACGTGCTAGATCCTTCGAACCAAGACCGTACGGACGTTAACGGGCGGACCGTATGTATTAAAACGGTGCGCTGATGAAAAAAGTCCAATTAATCACCTCTTCTCGGGAACAAACGCTCTGTCTGGCTAAACAACTTGCCAAAGCCTTATCAGGAGGAGAAATTATTTTTTTACGTGGGCCGATTGGCGCGGGGAAGACGGTATTTGTGAAAGGGGTGGCTGCCGCTTTGGGACTAAAAAGTTCGCCTACCAGTGCTAGTTTTAGTTTGATGAAAGAATACAAAAATAAAAAGCATCGGCTATTTCATATTGATTTGTTTCGTTTGGAAGAAGGAGAAGTTTTTAATTTGGGTTTTGAAGAGATGTTGGAAGATGAGCAGGCCATTATTTTGGCAGAATGGCCCGATCCCATTCGCCGCATGTTGCCGCAAGATAGATTGGAAATGGATTTTATTTTACGCACCGGAGATGAGCGTATCATAGAGCTAACGGCTAACGGCCCTGAGTCTCAGCGCCTCTTGGAGAGTTTATGCAATCAAAACCAGTTATAATTGGACTAGATAGTTCGGGTTCCCCGTTATTAATTGTAGCCGCCAAAGGGTCTCAAAAAGCCGTTCGCCGGCGTAGCGGTATTAAGCAGGAGCGAATTCTTTTCCCGGCGCTTCAACACGCGCTTGCCGCGGTGGGGGGTAGTTTACAAGAGGTAGGAACCATTTTTATTGTACGTGGCCCGGGGCGTTTTACGGGGATTCGTATCTCGCTGACGTTTGCTTCTATGATGCAGTATTTAAATCAAGCGAAGGTCCGCAGTGCCACGGTATTTGAAATTTTGCGCTATCAAGTAGAAAAATCACTGGCTTTTAAACGATGGAAAAAACAAAATCCATCGGGAGCTTTGGGAGTGGTTTTACATGCTTTTAGAAAAGAATATTTTTTACAAATTTTTGATGAGCAAAATCGTCCCCCGGCCTGGATGTCTTTAGAAGAATTACAGGTAGAATTAAGCGCTTATCCGCATCCTCTTTTTTTGGCCGGCACCGGAGCAAACAAGGCGCCTTTACATTCCATTTTAACTGGAAATTTTGCGTGGGCGCGGCCCGTGGATTGTGTTGTACAACCGGCCACGCTACTGGCACTGGCACAACAGGATTGTTGGGAAGAAAATGCGTTGGAGCCGCTTTACTTAAAACCAGCCCGCTTTGAATTGGTGGAGCCAAAATGAAAATTCGCCGTGCTACGGTATTGGATGCCAAGTCGCTTGCTCAAGTGGAACAAACGCAGCCTTTGAGTGCCCATTGGGGAGAAAAAGGGTTTTGTACCGAAATCCCCCAAGCCGCTTCGCAAATATGGTGTGCGGAAGAGGGAGAAAATTTAATTGGTTTTGCTGCCTTACGTTTTACCGCCGGATTTGGAGAACTTTTGAATGTGGCGGTTCGGCCTGAATTTTGTCGCCAAGGAATTGGCTTTAAATTGATAAGTCGTCTTATTAATCAAGTACTCGAAGGAGGCGGAGAACAAATTACCTTGGAAGTAAATATCCGCAACCGGGCGGCGATTGCACTATACAGTAAAGCCGGATTTTGTGAAGTGGGACGACGAGAAAAATTTTATAATGGAACTGATGATGCATTAATCATGAGTAGAAATTTATGAAAAGAGATATTTTTCTGGGACTTTTTTTATTCGTGGGAACTTGTGTGATGGCACAGGAGCCGTCGGCCACGAATGAAAAGCAACTATTTAATGATTTCTTGCGTGCCGTTTATGCCCAGTGGGAGCAAGATCCCCAGTCTTTGCGTTACTTGGAAAAAGCATTAAAACAAGCGCCAGATTCCAAATATTTGAAACGGCTGCTTGTATTACAGGCTTTGGCAGATAATAAGATAGAAGTAGCAGATCAATATGCCGACTACATCAATCAAGATGAAAATGATGCAGAGGATTGGAATGTTTACGGGGCTTATTTATGGAAAAAAGGCCAAATTTCTCAAGCGGAAGAAGCCTATAAAAAAGCAATTGATTGCAGTCCGGAAGATATCCAACGAATTTACCCCTATTTAGCTTTATTGTCGGTTTCTTCCCCACAAAAAGCAGTAGATACCTTGGAGGATTTGGCTGTCAAATATCCGGATATGGCGGCCTCTTTGTATACGGAGATAGGTAATTTATTCTTACGCAGAAAAGATGCTCAACATTCACTTGCCTATTATGAAAAAGCGTTGAAGGAAAATCCCGAATATGTGGAAGCACGGCTGGGCAAGGCGGAAGTATATGAGCGAAGTTCACAATTTTTTCTTATGTTGCATGAGCTGGAAGAATTGGAAAAAATGGGATTTGCAAATGCTTCCACTTATGCGCGCATGGCTTCTGTTTATTTGCTTGGGAAGGATTTTCCCAAAGCGGAGCAGTATTTTCTAAAAGCCAAAGCGGTGCAAAATGACGATGTCCCCTCTTGTTATTTCTTGGCGTTATTGTCTGAGAAAAAAGGGGATTTTGCACAAGCGATTAACTATTTAAAAGAAGCAAAAGACTATGAAGATGATGCCGGTAAATGGTTGCAAGTAAGTTTTTACCAACAGAAACTAAATCAACCGCAGGCAAGTGTCGCCACCTTACGGCAGGCTTATCAAAAATTTCCGGATAGTGTTGAAATTGCCTTTTTTTACGGTCTAGCTTTACAACAAACAAAAGAGTGGCGCACGGCTGCGCGCGTATTTGAAAAATTGACTACGAGTCGCCCGGATTATACCGATGCTTGGTTCCAATATGCTTACGCACTGGAAGGCCTTAAAAAATATAAAAAAATGGAAACAGCGCTTGGACATGTTCTTACTCAGCAACCGAGCCATGCTCAAGCCCTTAATTTATGGGCGTACAGTTTGGCTCAACGAGGTGTTCGGTTGGAAGAAGCCCAAGGATACATCGCGCGTGCCTTGGCGGTAAGTCCGAATGATTATACATTTATTGATACACAAGCTTGGTTGTATTTCAAACAAGGGCAGCTGGAGCAAGCCGCTCAGTTATTATTTGCCTTTCCGGCAGAAATCGTAATGAGTATCCCGGAAATAGCTTACCATTTGGGGGCTGTTCTAGCCGCCCAAGGGAATACGCAAGAAGCACTTTCTCTTTTGGAAAAAGCTCGCGAAGAAATTCCCGAAGCTGAAAAATTATATAAGAAATTATTACGAAGTCGTTAGTGCTCGTGATAAATCCACAAAAGTCCGCTGGATAACGTTACACTAAACCGTTTCCCGGTTGTTTGATTGCTCAAAAACCGGCCGGGCTGTTTCCAAGATAAACATTCATTTTGAAGCGGATATTTTAAGCCACTTGTGCTTACGTTTTTACACGTTTTGAAAGGGAGTAAACTGACCCGTTGCCCCGGTTGGCACTGAGTGGTATATTGGCGCGTAACGGGGAGCATGGTCCAGGTGGGAGCGCAGACTGTCAGTTCCATTTTTTCCAGGTAGGGATAAACAGACAAAAAATTCCCCAATGTAAAATCCATTCGTCCACCCGTAATAGCACAGAGCGTGCAATGTGTGATTTGTTGGCTAGCTAGCCAATCTAATGCTTTTTCTAAATCAGTATTTTGTTGGGTGCTAACTGGTATCCAGGTTGATTTGGATAGTTTTTTTCGGGTTTGAGCAGATACGGAATCTAAATCCCCAATGATAACGTCCGGACACAAGCCGGCGGCTAGAGCCCGGTTTGCTCCTCCATCAGTGGCAAGAACAAGGTCTACCTCTGCGGCTAGAGAATGCAAGAAAGAAGGGGGCAACGTTTCTGCGTTACCGATCAATAATGCGCGACGTAACTTTTTCATATTTGCTTCGTCCTATCAGTAAGATACAGATGCTGGTCAATATACCCATGTAAAAAGGATCTAATGTTTCCCATACTTCGGGTTTGGGCAGGATGTGCCATAAAGTCATTACTAAGGCGCTTGTTAACGAAGAACAGACAAATAATCTATCGCTAATTCTCCCCGGGTAGAGGTATCCCATCAAGATGGGAACTAACAAACAAGCTGAAAAGTAGGAGCCCAATATAAGCCAAATTTCTTTAAAACTCCCATGAAAAAGTTGTGCTAGTATAATCGAAACGGTGCCAGCTGCAAAAACGGCAATGCGGTTAGAAAATACAACATTTGTAAACCGAGTACGTAATAAATCAAAGCTTAATGTGTTGGAGGCAATAAACAGGTAAGAATTCAGGGTGGATAAAATAATGGCCAAAATACCGGCTACGAAAAATCCCTTCAATCCAATGGGTAGTAGTTGGATGGAGTAGAAGAAATAAGCCTGACCCGGTTGTGCGTGCGGTAACAATGCCCGGGCATATAGAGCGCCCGTGGTGGTACAAATGTCAAAGCAAAACCAAATAAACGTGGAAATGAGAATCCCTTTTTTAACTACTTGAGGGCTTTTTGCTGCAAAACAACGTTGGTAAAAACTGGGATCAATCAGCGTAGATAAAGCGATAAATCCCCAAATTAATGTGTTTAGCCAAGAATTTCCCCCAGTGATAGTGAAATGGGTCGCTGGCAGATGTGCTTTTAGAAAGCCGATACCTCCAAAATGTTGTACGGAAAAAAGAGCTACCAATAGTACGGCGCTGCACATCACAAAAAATTGAATTAAATCTGAAAATACAACCGCCCGGAAGCCTCCCCAAGCTGTGTACAAACAAGTAAATAACATACCCAAAATCATGCCGATTAAAATACTGATGCCAAATACCATGTGCAAAAACATTCCCAAGCTGAGTATATAAGCTACTGGGAGCATATTGAATAAAGTGAAAAAAGCAGCCACTTTAGCAGATTTTGGACCAAAAAGCTGAGAGGTTAAATCCGGAAGAGTCATTGATTTGTATCGGGCAATTTTGTCAGCAACAAAGAATGCGAAAATAAGATACGCAGCATACCAAAATATTCCTTGAGTTACAAAATTATAAATTCCGTAATTAAAGGTAATTTCACTGATGCCCAAAATACCACCATACCACGTGGCAACCAACGTTGCGACAAAAAGCGGTAGGGTGAGTTGACGGCCCATTAGTAAATAGTCCAGGGGGGTTATTTTAGAGGAGGGGGTTTGTTTACGGCGAAAATTACCATAAAAAGCAGCTATAAACGTGAGAAGCAAAACAAAGCCAATCACGCTCCAATCTATCCAATGCAAATACGAAGCTGTTTTTAAAGAGTTAAGCATAAGTTTAAAAAGCCCTTTGGATACCCAAAGGGCTTTTTATATTTTACCAAATGTAATAGGCTGGGATTAATAATAAAAATGAGAGTACAATTAAAATTACTTCCAGCTTTAAAAACCATTTTACCCACGCCGGGTAGGAAATCCCAGCAAGGGCCAGGGCCCCCATAGTTACAGGAGCAGTTGGTAAAATAGGGTTACCCCAACCATCCCCAAATTGGAAGGCCAAAATAACAGCTTGACGCGATACGTGCACCAGGTCTCCTAAAGGAACCATGATGGGCATCGTCAGTACTGCTTGGCCTGAACCAGACGGGATAAAGAAGTTAAGCATCATTTGCGTAACAAACATCGCTTGCGTGGCAAAGATGGGGTGTAATTGGCCTACACCTTTTGTCATAATATGCAGAAAAGTATCCAAGATGTGTCCATTGGTGGAAATGACTACAATGGAGCGTGCCAGTGCCATCAAAATACAAACACTAATCATGGATTTAGCCCCATCAATAATGGCGTCCGTAGTTTGATCCAGGGTTAATTTACCTAGATACGCACAGGCAATAGCGACGCCCAAAAATACAGCGGCGATTTCGATCATGTACCATTGATAACGAATGACGCCATAAAACAATACCAACATCCCCAGCATAAAGGCCACAATAACGCCCTTATGGGCACCGGTAAGTTTAAAGTCTTGTAGCACGACAACTTCGTTTACAATATTTAATTCTGCCCGTTTTTCCTGGTCCATTTTATAAGTTAAACTCTTGGTGGGATGTTTTCGTATGCGAGCACCATACCATGAAAAGAAGGCAGCTACTACCGTTGTGAAAATAAACCACACACATACGCGGTATTGCCAGCCGGAGTACATGGGCAATTGGGCAATAGTTTGGGCAATCCCTACGGTAAAGGGGTTCACAAAGGCAGATGAAAATCCCGTAAAAGCGCCTATAAAGGGGATGGACATCCCGATTACAGTATCATATCCCAAGGAAAGTGCCAAAGGTATAAAAATGGGAATAAATATTAACGTTTCTTCTTCCATTCCAAATAAAGCCCCACAAAGCGAAAATAAGAAAATACACGTGGGAATAAAGAACTTTGTGTATTGGGGATGATGGGAAAAGAAGAAACTAACCTTTTGAATTACGGTGTGGATAGCGCCGGTCCGTTCTACAATGGTAAATAAGGCGCCTACTACTAAAATGAAGGCGATAATTTCCGCACATTGAGTAAATCCTTCAATCGGAGCCGAAAGAATGTTTCCAATGTTTTGAGGGGCCCGTTCTACCGCGTGGTAAGAACCGGCTACCGCGAAGGTGCGTCCGCCTTCTTCTATTCGGTCATATTGACCGGCAGGGACAAACCACGTTAAAGCGGCTACCCCGACCATAATTAAAAACACCAAGAAATAGGTGTTACACAACTTCTTTTTCATGTTTTTGTTTTCCTCTGTTTGTCAAGAATACATATAAAAGCATCTGCCCGGCTCAAACAAAATAAATGCGAGCAGATGCAAAACGAATTATTGCCATTTCATAAAATAGGGCGGAATGAGCAAGGCAAATGAAAGTAGGTACATGACCAATAATAAGGGCAGCATCCACTTGAGCCATTTCGGATATGCAATGCGAGCAAAACCAATGGCGGCAATCGTAACAGGATCTGTAGGAATGACCATATTAAGCCAGCTGCCTCCCAATTGAAAGGCCAATACCATGGTTTGACGGGTAATTCCAATAAGATCTGCCAGCGGAGCTAAAATCGGCATCGTGAGTACTGCTTTCCCGGAGCCGGACGGAATGAAAAAATCAATGACGGTTTGTAACATCATGGCTGCCCAAGAAGCGCAGATGGGATGTAAATGTTTGATCGTGCCGGACATCCATTCCAAGAGAGTATCGAGAATATGCCCGTTATTAGCAATAATGACGATAGCTTGTGCAAAGCATAACAGCATCGCAATTTCTGCCATGCCGCGCACTCCATCAAAAAAAGCATCATTAAATTGTTGCATTTTCATTTTTCCCAAAATACCACACAAAAAACCAACACCCAAGAACAAGGCAGCAATTTCAGTGATGTACCAGCCTTCTTGCTCTAAGTGAAGCATGGTCATTAAATCGATGCCCCAAGTATTGTTAATGAAAGCGCAGATTTGTGGTTTTAAAACTCCGATAATTAACCCAACCATACCCAATCCAAAGGCAGTTAGCACCCATTTTTGGCGTCGGGTAATGTGGTGTTCTTCCTTATTAAGTTTTAATTCTTTACGTTTTTCAATATCAAATTCGTACGTTAAACTTTTGGAAGGATCTTTGTGCACACGTGCCGCATAAATGCTTAACCAAGTGATTACAACGGTTGTGCAGATAATCCAAATGATAAAACGATATCCTAATCCTGAATACAAAGGAACTTGCGCAATCCCTTGTGCAATTCCAACGGTAAAGGGATTGGTGAAGGCAGCGGCAAAGCCCACGCCTGCCCCAATAAAAGGAACCGCGGTCCCCAGGGCGGAATCATAACCCAAGGACAAAGCCAGCGGAATAAAGATAGGAATAAAAATAAGGGCTTCTTCACACATGCCAAAGGTAGCACCACAGAGTGAAAAGACAATAATGCCTAGGGGGATAAATAGAAAACGGAGTTTGGGATTGCGTTGAAAAAAAGCACTGGCTGCTTGAATCCCTGCGGCAATCGCTCCGGTTTTTTCAATGACAGCTAATACGCCCCCGATTGTAAGTAAAAATACAATAACTTCGGCTGTTTTGGAAAAACCCTGAATGGGAGCTTTGAGCACATCAAATAAACCTTGGGGTTCAGCGGCTACCCGATGATAGGTGCCGGCTACGACTACTTGGCGTCCATTGACTTCAGTTTTATCGTAAGCGCCGCTGGGAACTATCCACGTCATCACGGTAACAATGGCCAAAATGGAAAGAATAATGGCGAAAGTATTCAATTTGATTTTAGATAAAATTCTAGACATTTTACTTTTATTCCTTAAATAATTACGACAATTTAATATTTTACTAAAAAAGGAAGATAACCGGAAAAATTTTTTACTTTTCTCCGGCGCATCGGAAAATTATTTTATATACTCTGTATTATGCTTTATATCGTTCCTACGCCGATCGGCAATTTGCAAGATATTACCCTGCGCTCTTTGGAAGTGCTCAGGACGGTGGACGCTGTTTTATGCGAGGATACACGCCGCACCCAAATTTTACTTTCTCACTTTGGAATTTCCAAACCCACATATCGTTACAATGAAAACGACCCCCATTCACTTACACGGTGTTTGGAATCTTTGACGGGTGGGAAAACATGTGCATTGGTGTCCGATTGTGGCACACCGTGTATTTCGGATCCCGGGTGGAAACTAGTACGTGAAGCAGTAAAGGCGGGAGTGAAAGTGTCTTCTCTGCCGGGGCCCAGTGCGGTAGCATGTGCATTGGCCGGTGCGGGCATCACGGGAGGAGCTTTTACTTTTTTGGGCTTTTTGCCACGCAAACCTGGAAAAGCCGCCAAAATCATTTCCCGGGCATATGAGTTACAAAATCCGGTAGTGCTTTATGAATCTCCGTACCGAGTACTTAAAATGTTGGAGCTAATTGAAAAAACCTTGGGCCAGGATACACCCGTCATTTTGGCTAGGGAACTTTCTAAAGTTTATGAAGAATGGCAGCGCGGCCGGGTGAATGAGTTGATAGCATTATTATCCAAAAAAAATAAAATCCAAGGGGAGTTTGTAATTATTATTGACCGCCCGGCAGAGGACTTAAAAGAAGAGACCGATGAAACAGACACAGATTTTTGATGTTGCGACTCTGGATTTGCACACCCTCCAACAAATCGCCCAAGCGGTTAATCAAGGAGCGGTGGCGGTGCTGCCTACAGATACAGTTTATGGAATTGCCACGGGAGCTTTTTGTGAGCAGGGAATAGAGCAAATTTGCCAAATCAAGAAGCGTCCCACGTATCAACCGCTTCAACTTTTGATGGCGGATGTGGCGCAGGCAATGCAGGTAGCACAATTTTCAGAGGGAGCGATGCGCTTGGCAAAAGCCTATTGGCCGGGGGCCCTGACGCTTATTTTACCTCCTACGGAGAAAGGCAAGGCGCTGTTGCGCCAATCACCGGGGGTGGGAATTCGCGTTCCTAAAATGGATTTTTTACAAAAATTTCTTACTCAGCTGAAAGGGCCGCTGGCTTGCACGAGTGCCAATGAACACCAGCAACCCGTTCTCACCAGGGAAGAAGATTTGGTAAAATTATTCAACGGGAAAGTAGATTTCATTTTGAAAGGTGGGGTGTTGAGCCCGATTGCTTCCAGCATTGTTGATTTTATGCAATCCCCCCGGTTGCTACGAGAAGGAAGTATTGCGCGGAAGGATTTGGAACGTGTGTTGGGACAATCACTCACTTATTAAGGGGACTTTATGACGTTGTGGCAAATGTTTTTATCGTATTCATTACTGGTGGCAGGAATTTTGTCTTTACTAACGTATTGGATTACCAAACGGTTTGTATTGAAAAAAATGAACCGTACCATTATGAAGGCGGAGCATAATTATCAGCAACAAATCTCTTCTCTGCAACAGCAACTTTCCGGGAAAGTAAATATGCTGGAAGGGATGGTGAATAAGTTACGTCTTTCTAACCAGGAACTTACGCGACTTAACGACATCCGCTCTAAATTTATGTCTATCGTGGCGCACGATTTGCGACAGCCACTTTCGTCTATTCAGGGCTTTGCTTCTGTGCTAATGATGGATAATCCCCAGGGTGGTGGAAATAGTGATCAAGTCGCTTTAAATAATATTCTAAAAGCAACGGACAACATGAATATGCTCATGGCAGATTTGATGGATATTTCGCTTATTGAATCGGGCCGATTTAAACTAGATGATCAATCTTTTAATTTTAATACACTAATTTCAGACGTGATTGCATTACAATCCGTTAACGCGCAAAAAAAAGGAATTTTTTTACAGAAATATGAATATCCGGCCGAAGTAACAGTGGTGGCGGATCGATTTCGGATTTCACAAGTGATGAGCAACCTAATTGGGAATGCTATTAAATTTTCGCCACAAGGTGGGCGTATTGATGTGAGTTTTTGGGTAGATGGGGACGGTAAGCTAACCTGCAAAGTGGCGGACAACGGCCCGGGAATCCCTCATTATGAGCAGGAAAAAATATTCCAAAAATTTCACCAAGCGGATAATGACCGTAATTTACGTAAACAGGGCTGGGGGCTTGGTTTGTCCATTGCTCAGGAAATTATCAATGCACATGGTGGGGAAATCGGAGTCATCAGTGCCGGTTTAGGCCAAGGGGCAACTTTTTGGTTTACATTACCACCTCATCCAACTAACAAACCATCTTAAATAAAAAAGGAGGCTGCTAAGGCCTCCCTTTTTATTTTTCCTTTACAAAATCAACTAACGGCTCCATCCATAAAGAGCTTTATTGTCTAGATAGTTTCGCCATGCACGCAGGAACTCCCAATATCCTACGTTGGGGTCATTCATAGCAGGCGTGTACGGCATATAACCATCCATTCCACCTTCAAACAAAGATAAGGCCCCTACTTTAACACGGCCGTGTTTACTCATGGCCAAAACAGTAACCTGTTGATCCATGTTACGTAAGTCAGGCATCATGCCTCTTCCCCCGTTGGGAACAACAATATCGGTAATGATCATATCGTAGCGTGCTCCATTTTTGATTGCCCGTAACAAATCATTTCCATCCTCAAATGTATCTACTCTGCTATTTTCACCCAGTAAGCCTTTTTCCGCCCAGGATTTAAAATTTTGGAGAGGTTCCAAATCATCGTTTAATACAGCAAACCGCTGGTTTTTAGGAAGATTTTGCAATAGAATGGCACTTTCTCTTTGTGCTGTATCTATTAAATAATTAAAGTTGCCTGCTTCTTCTTCGCTCCGTTCGTTATAGGGTTCTTCATTGTAAATAACATAATCTTTCCCTTGAGCATCCTGTAAGAAAAATTGTTCGAAATTAAAATTTCTGCCATCCAATCGGACGAGTTTAAAGTCGCCTAAGAGGCTTCCCAGTAATGGGTCAAATTTTTTATATAGGCCCACATAGAAAGAATGTACGGCCATGGCATAAGGATCATTTGGTACAAATTGCAATATTTTGCTGGAAGAACTAATAACACTCATCATTTTACTGGAAATCCACCCTAGTTGGCGTGGATCAAGCCGTTTTTCGTGGGGAGAAAAGGCTGCCCCTGTTGCGTAGGGGATAATTTCAGGGGTGGTTTTTAATTCCTTTAATAAAAAGCTATGGTACAGGGGTTCAATGAAGACGGAATTATTGTTTTTTATTTGGTCGTAAATATAATTTTCTAAAGACAACTGTTCGGGACGAAGTGACATCATTTTCGGTAAATCTGAGGTTAAGAGTTGCTGAAAACCTTCGCGTTCATCGACTGAATAATAAAACTGCTTTTGATAATCTTTCCAATTGGAAGATGTCGGAGAAGATAATAAAGCCTTTGTAAATAACATGTCGTGGCTGTGCTTTTTTAATGTGACTGATACAGATGGGGAAACATTGATAGTGGAATTTGCTACGGTGGCCTGGACGGCTCGTGTAATAGGTTGTGCAACGTAAGATTGAGCAATATGTTTAGAGACAGCTCTTTCTACTTGAGGCGCTATTTCTCCGGTTTTCTCGACGGATTTTACAATTTTTGAAACTTGAGCAAAACCGGAAGAAACTCCCAAAAATAGAATACTGGCAAGAAGAAAAACTTTATACATAGATACACGCTCCTTTCTGGGTTTCTATCCTCAGTGTAACACTTTTTGTATAAAATAACGAGGGCCAAAGGACCCAATATATTTTGGGTCTTTTGGCCTTCAAAAAAGAGGGGACAGCCAATACCCCGGATTCTGTCAACTCTTGCGAGTTGTGATAACCATTACTCTAAGCGGCCTACTTGGTCACGAACGCAGGCTACGTGTGGACCGGCTTGGCCTTGCTCCATGCGGGGTTTGCCCTGCCACGCCGGTTACCCGGCGTGCGGTGCGCTCTTGCCGCACCTTTTCACCCTTACCCTTGCGGGCGGTTTATTTTCTGTGGCACTTTCCATCCAGCGGAAATATAGTTCCGCCGTTCCGTCTTTTCAAACGGCACACTGCCTTGTGGAGTCCGGAAGTTCCTCTTCCAAGTCCGTACTCGGCCGGAAGCGGTTATCTAGGCTGTCCAACTATATTGTAGCAAATTAAAAATCGCCGAATAAATCAGGTTGGCTTGGATGTTTTGTAGGGCCTTTTTTGCGAACGACAGGTTTTACTTCTACCCCGTTTACAAGGTTTTTTGCGGAAGGAGTGGCCACAATTTCACTATCTTCCGGTACGTAAGAAAGGGGATTAAATCCCAGGGACTGCTTGGCATCCATGGCTTTATTGGCTAAAGCATCGGGGGCTTTATTTCGTTCGCGCAACACGTGCTCAATATGGATTTGAAAGGGGGAGGCCAATCGGCGGATGACCTGCATCCGGGCTGCTAAATCTGCATTTTTGATTTTGTATTCTCCCAAATATTGTTTAACAAGTAAAAGAGAATCCGATTGAATAAAAAGCTCTGTGGCTCCCAGTTCGGCTGACTTAAGCAGAGCTAACTTTAAAGCGGTATATTCAGCTTGGTTATTGGTGCAATGGGGCATAAAAAATCCTTCCTGAGAAAGGACTTTTCCGTGCATATCACAAATCACATAAGCCGAAGCGCCTGGCCCCGGATTTCCGCGTGATCCGCCATCGATATTGATTTTTACTTGCATAGAAGTATTATAACAAATTGTATAATATAAAAAAGAGAGGGGTTTTTAATATGAAATTTCGTAAACGTAAATTACACGTGCGCTTAAAATGGGGGCTACTCCCAGGGGTTATCTGCGCGATTATTTTAGGTATTGGATGTGGTTTATTTTTCCCAGCTTGGGCAGTACGCGCTGTGTTAACTTTTAACGGTCTGTTTGGCAATTTCTTAGGGTTTATGATTCCAATTTTAATTGTAGGGTTGGTGGCCCCCGGCATTGCTGAATTGGGACGGGCTGCCGGCAAACTGTTGTTTATTACAGCGGCACTCGCGTACGGATTTACGTTGGCTTCCGGATTCTTTAGTTTTACCGTGGCCGATTTTACATATCCTTTTTTATTGGATGCCTCGAACGGAATCGCTTCTTTTGAAGCCGCTACGGAACTTAAACCATATTTTACAGTGGCCATGCCTCCTTTGATGGATGTAATGACAGCGCTGGTGCTTGCCTTTACACTCGGATTAGGGATGGCCACCATCCAGGGAGAGCGTTTAAAAGGAATCATGGTGGATTTGCGTGATATTGTAGATAAAGTAATTGTGCGCGTGATTATCCCGTTGCTTCCATACTATATTTTCGGCATCTTCTTAAATATGACCGTTGGCGGGCAAGTAGCCGCAGTTTTGGGGGTATTTGCCAAAATTATTGTGCTGATTTTTTCAATTACGGCTGCGATGCTTGTGTTACAGTTTACGCTAGCCGGGATTGTTGCACATAAAAATCCGTTTTCCATGCTTAAAACGATGTTGGTAGCATATGCAACGGCTTTGGGGACGCAATCCTCAGCCGCTACAATTCCTGTTACGTTGCGTCAAACAATCAAACTGGGTGTGCGTGAACAAGTAGCTGGGTTTGTCGTGCCGTTATGTGCTACGATTCACCTTTCCGGTAGTACGATGAAGATTGTAGCTTGTGCTTTAGCCATTGTATTTATGAGCGGTCAACCGGTGAACGTGGCGCACTTTGCCGGATTTATTTGTATGCTGGGAGTAACGATGGTGGCTGCTCCGGGTGTTCCGGGCGGCGCAATTATGGCGGCCCTGGGTATTTTACAAAGTATGCTGGGATTCGGCCCGGCGGAACAAGGTTTAATGATTGCGCTTTACATTGCCATGGACTCTTTTGGTACGGCATGTAACGTGACGGGGGATGGTTCTATTGCAGTGATTATTGACAAAATCTACTCACGCAAATCATCTCAGCTGGTCCAACCGCAACCACAGGCCTAATTCAAAAGGATTTAAAACGGGGCTCTTAAAAAGAGCCCCGTTTTTTAGATATTTTTGTATTTTTCAACGAGTTCTTGCTTGAGTTGTACAAACGTACCGTTTTTGATAGCTTCGCGTGCGCGTTCCGTCAAGCGAATGAGAAAGCGGATGTTATGGATACTCATCAGCCGGTGGCTGGTCAGCTCCGCTGAGCGGTACAGGTGGCATAGATACGCGCGCGAATACCGGCGGCATGTGTAGCAGTCGCATTCCGGGTCCAGCGGAATATCTTGTGTACGGTACTCGGCATTTTTAATGTTCACGCGTCCAGTGCTCGTCATGGCCATCCCGTTACGCGCTACCCGGGTGGGCCATACGCAGTCAAACATATCCACCCCGCGTTCCATGGCGTTTAGCATTTCTACGGGTGTGCCAAGTCCCATAAAATAGCGCGGTTTCCCTTCAGGCAAATTTTCCGTGACGGCTAATACCGACTCGTTCATCTGCTCCAGCGTTTCCCCTAGTGAAAGACCGCCGATACAATAGCCATGCGTAGGCAGTGACGCCATGTGCAGAGCGGCTTCTTTGCGTAAATCGGGGAAAATAGCGCCTTGAATAATACCAAACAGAAGGGAGTTTTCTACTTTAAAACTTCCGTCTTCTTGCTTAAAAATGCGTTGCTCGGGGACCGTTTTTTCGTAGGCTTTAGCAGCACGCTCGGCCCAGCGTTTGGTGATGTTGAGCGCCTCGCGGGCATCGTGCTTGGAAGGGTCTTTCGCATGGATACAGACATCTAACATAGTCCAGATATCCGAGCCAATTTCACTTTCAAACTCAATGACATTTTCCGGGGTAAATAAATGTTTGCTCCCATCGTGATGGGATTGGAAAGTGACCCCTTCTTCCTTAATTTTGCGGAATTTTGGCAAACTGTAAACTTGGAATCCGCCCGAGTCGGTCAGTACGCTGCCGCCCCAGTGCATAAAGGAGTGGATGCCACCCATCTGTTGCAAAATTTTTGTCGTTGGGCGTAGGTATAAGTGATACGTATTAGAAAGTAAACACTCGGCCCCGGCGTTCTTTAAATCTTCATCCGTCAGCGCTTTGACGCATGCCTGCGTAGCTACCGGCATAAATACCGGTGTATGCACAACTCCGTGGCGTGTATACAAAAGCCCGGTGCGGGCTTTGGAATGGGGGTCTTTAGACGTAATTACAAAGGGAGCATTCATAGAAATATTATACTATCTTTTTCTGCATTGAGCTTGGTTATATAGTAAAATATAAATATACCGATTTTGGAGGGAAGTATGATTGAACTTTTTGAAGATCCGCGGTTGGATAAACCATCCAACGAACCGGCTCCGGCCAGTTTAGTTAAATTTAGACAAATTTCCCAAGATGCCCAAAAAGGCGCCGGTGAAGCCAAAGTAAAAGCACAACACGAAAAAGGCAAAATGACGGCGCGCGAACGTATTTCTTATCTGTTAGACAAAGATTCCTTTTTTGAAATAGAAAGTTTGATGGAAAGCTCCTGCACTGATTTTGGTATTAAAGATAAACATATCAAAGGGGACGGCGTCATTACTGGATTTGGACGTATTAACGGCCGCGAAGTGGCCCTTTTCGCGCAAGATTTTACGCAGCTGGGCGGTTCTCTTGGGTTAGCTCATGCTCGTAAAATTGCCGATTTGATGGACCGGGCTATTGAAGCGAAAATCCCGGTCATCGGGCTTTTTGACTCCGGCGGTGCACGTATTCAGGAAGGGGTGGACAGCTTGAACGGGTTTGGCGAAATTTTTTATCGTAACGTAAAAGCGTCTGGTTTGATTCCCCAAATTTCTGTTATTTTAGGTCCTTGTGCGGGGGGAGCGGCTTATTCTCCGGCACTGACTGATTTTATTTTTATGGTGGAAGGGATTAGCCACATGTTTATCACAGGCCCGGGCGCTGTCAAAGCGGCCACCGGCGAAGAGGTGGATTTTGATTCCTTGGGCGGCAGTAAACCGCACAGCGAAAAAAGCGGCGTGTGCCAATTTGTGGCCAAGTCGGAACAAGATTGTTTCCGCCAAGTGCGTGAGCTGTTATCTTTCTTGCCGCAAAACTGCGAGGAAGCCCCTGCCCTAGACACCACCAGTGATTTAGCTAACCGCCAGGTACCCGTTCTGGAACGGATTTGCGAAATGGATCCGAAAAAAGCGTTTCGTATTCATCACGTCATTTGGCGCTTAGCGGATGATTTTGCCTTTTTTGAAATTCACCAAAATTTTGCCAAAAACGTGGTAACCGGTTTTATCCGTTTAGGCGGTCAAGTGGTCGGTGTGGTAGCTAATAACCCGGCTCATCTGGGCGGTGCGTTGGATTGTGATGCCAGCGATAAAGCCGCGCGTTTCATCCGTTTCTTAAACGCATTCAATATTCCGCTTTTAACCTTGGTGGATACGGGCGGATATTTGCCGGGTGTACAACAAGAGCATGGGGGAATTATCCGCCACGGCGCTAAATTGTTGTATGCCTATAGCGAGGCTTCCATCCCTAAAGTAACGTTGGTATTGCGCAAAGCCTACGGTGGTGCGTATATTGCGATGGGTTCCAAGTTTTTAGGCGGTGATTTTAACTTTGCTTTCCCCAGTGCTGAAATTGCCGTGATGGGTCCGCGCGGAGCTGTGGAAATTTTATATTCGCGCGATTTGAAAGCTGAAAAAGATCCCGAAAAGAAGGAAGCTTTGAAAATGAAAATGACGCAGGAATATTCGGATAAGTTTGCTTCTCCTTACCAGGCGGCCACGAACGGTTCTATCAACGAAATTATTGAACCGGCCGAAGCGCGTGCAAAAATTGTGAGGGCCTTCCAAGTGTTGCGTACTAAACGCGACCCGAAACGCAATCCGCGCAAGGGAAACATTCCTCTGTAATACATCTAAAAGGCCCTGTTGAAAAAGGGCCTTTTTACTGCTTTATTTCTTGCCTAATATCCGCACCCGCTCATCAATCGGCAAAAAATCTTTTGGTTGCGGTGGTTCGTAAGGTTGTCCAAATGGCATTTGTGCAATTAACTTCCAAGAGGGAGGCGTTTGAAATAATTGTTGTACGCCTTCATCTATCAGCGGATTATAGTGTTGTAAACTGGCCCCTACGCCGCTTTGCGCCAGTGCCGTCCAAATCATAAATTCCAACATTCCGTTAGATTGGTAAGCCCAAAGCGGAAAGTTATCTTTATACGTCGGAAATTTCGCTTGCAATTCCTCTACTGTTTTCCATTCTTCAAAGTATAACAGGGTGCCGAAAGCAGCGTCAAACGAGGCAATTTTTTCTTGTGTGGGCGCAAATTTACCGGCGGGAATTTTATCACGCAGAACGTCCAGAGTTAATTTCCAAAATTGATGATGTTGTTCATGAAACAGCACCAGAACGCGTGCACTTTGACTGTTAAATGCGCTGGGTACTTGTTTTACGCATTCGCGCACGAGATGTTCAATTTGTGCCGGATTTAATGGACTTTGTCCATTCAGCGCGTAGCACGAACGGCGCCTTGCTACGGCCGTTAAAAATTGATTTGTTTTTTCCATAAAATCTCCTTGTTAGTAGGATAAATTTTTTATGAATTTTCTACAAGAAGTTTTTTGATTAGAAAAAAACTTGACTTGTCGTTTTTTTTGGGGTAGATTTTAATTGTAAGTTAACACACATAGGAGAATATAAATGAAAATTAAAAATCAAAATAAACGAGGGTTTACATTGATAGAACTCTTGGTAGTGGTATTAATTATCGGCATTTTGGCAAGTGTAGCCTTGCCGCAATATAACAAAGCGGTAAAAAAGAGCCGTGCCAGCGAAGCATGGTCAACGCTTAAATCTTTGGAAGATGCGTTGGCCGTGTATCAAATGGAAACTGGTAATCCTGCTGCCACTCCGGATATTAGTGATTTATCACTAGGTTTTGTAGATAAAAATGGAAATAGTGTAACAGGTACTTCTTTTGAAGGAAAACATGGTTATCGCTATGAGATGACTTATACTAACCCTCAACATGTTCAATCTGTGCACAATGTTAGCAACGAGTATTATTTTCTATGGTTGTTAAATGGAAAGAAATATTGTCTGGGTTATAAAAAGGACTGCCAAGCGCTAGGATTGGGCAAAAGCGGAACTGGCTGCCTATCTTCTAGTACTGGCGATGGCTGTTTTACCGAGTAAAGGGTTCTACTCTAACTCTTAAAGAATAAAAACCCACTTTAAGTGGGCTTTTTATTTTTACCCCCGGCGGGAGTTGAACTCGCAACCTCTTCCTTAGGACGGAATCGCTCTATCCAATTGAGCTACGGGGGCGTAAATTATTTCTTTTTACGGCGTTGAATTTTTTTAGCAGAAACCACTTTTTTCTTGCGAATCACCTTGGCAGGAGTTTGCTTTTTGGCGAAAGTTTTTTTCTGCACTTTTTTTGCAACAGATTTAGTACTTTTCACTTTTTTCTTGCTTGTGGTAGCAGATTTTCGTGCAGTAGGCTGTTTGGATATTGATTTTAACATCTTTTTCCAAATGGCATCGGGTTCTGCTTCACCCAAAATATTTGTGCGTACTTTTTTAGGTAGGGCCCCATGTAATTTTTTGGTGCGAAAATTTTCGGGGACGTGTTCCAGAATGCCGGCTTTTACCGCTTCCCGGCGCAACGTTGCCACGGCCCGTTCTTCTATTTGCCGGACCCGTTCGCGCGAAAGGCCTAGTAGTTCAGCCACTTCCCCTAACGTCTTGGGTTCATCGTCGTCTAAACCGTAGCGCATGATGACAATTTGGCGGTCGCGGTCATTTAAATCTTCCATACTTTTTTTAATCGTGTTTGTATTTTCACGTTTTACAAATACGTCATGCGGATTTCCTCGTCCATCGTCACTCAAAATGTCTTCCAAGGTCATTTCTTCTTCTTCATGCACAACGGAAGCTAACGAATCAATCCCCTTGGCAGCATTTAAAGTATCCATGATAGATTTGACTTGCCGGGCCGTTAAGTTAAGCTCTTTGGCCATTTCACTTAAAGAAGGATCACGTCCATTTGCTTCTTTTAACTCGTTCCAAGCACGGAACCACTTCTTCAAATTTCCCCAAGCATGGGAGGGAATTTTAATAGAACCAGATTGCTCTTCGATAAATTTGCGAATATACTGTTCAATCCAGTAAATAGCGTAAGTGGAAAAACGAAATCCCTTTTTGGGTTCAAATTTTTCAATTGCCTGCAGCAGCCCTAAATTGCCTTCTTCTATCAAATCCATGAGCTCCATGCCGGGGCGCAGAAAACGTTTGGCTGTCGGAACAACCAGCCGTAAATTCATTTCCACAATTTTATTTTTAGCGCTTTCGTCGCCTTTTTTGGCAAGTTTCCAAAGACGGGAGGTTTCTTCCCGGTTTACTTCTTGGGTAATTTGACCTAAGTGCTTAAAATATTCGTTTACGCTGTCTAATTGGGTTTCGTTGTCCATATATAACATCATATCAAACTTTGGGATTTGGCTCCAGCCTTTTAGAAAAATACTGGAAAACTTTTGCTTGGCCTCGTAAATAGTGTTATAATTAAGGAAAGTTTTCTTCATTAATTAGATCTTAACACCAGTATATTTCTGCGTGTAGGGGTTTTTATGAAAGTACGTTTTTGTTTAAATTATCGCACACAACCGGGCGAAAAGCTTCATGTCCTTGTGTATCGGGCTGGAGCCGGTGCTAATGAACAAAAGATTAATATTCCGTTAACAGCAAAAACAAAGGATTGTTGGACGGGGGAAATCCAGCTTTTGCTCAGACAGCCACTACAACTCAATTATTACTATGAAGTGCGTCAAGGAATGAGAACGATTCGTCAAGAATGGCGAGCCGTTGCACGTGTGTTAGAATTAAACCCAAAGGCAGATCTGTATATTTCAAATGATAGCTGGCGCGATGTTCCACGGGATGGTTGGTTGTATACAACCTGTTTGACGAATGTTTGGCGTCGTCGAGAACATAACACGGAATCTTTGCCTTTATTTAAACGTACGTTAATGATTCGTGCGCATTCTGCCAAGCCTGATGTGAAAGAGCAGTTATGGGTGTGCGGTTCAGGAACAGCGTTGGGTGATTGGGACCCCCAGAAAGCACAAAAAATGCAAGAAATAGCTCCAAATGAGTGGGCGGTTTCCTTGGATGCAGATAAAATTTCATTTCCTTTTGAGTATAAATTTTTAGTTCGCCCGTCTTCGGAAAAAACTACAGATGATTCAGAAACAGTCGTTTGGGAACAAGGAAAAAACCGAACCAGCCAAATAGAAGAAATCCCGGCATATGGGGTGTATATTCTTTCGGATCAAAGGCCTATTTTCGAGTGGAAGACCCCTGTACGGGTGGCTGGAATGGAAGTCCCGCTATTTTCCTTACGTTCTACCAATGGATGGGGATGTGGTGATTTTGGAGATTTGGCCACTTTGGTAGACTGGGCTGTTCAAACGGGACAGCGTGCCATACAACTCTTGCCGCTGCAAGATACCACTTTTACTCACTCGTGGTTAGATTCTTCTCCTTACAAAATTTTATCTACTTATGCGTTGCATCCTATCTACGCGGATATGCGTACGTTGCCACCGATTTCCCCGGAAGAGGAAGAAGAATTTGAAAAAGTAAGAGACGTCCTAAACAAGCAACCCAAACTAATTTATGAAAGTGTATTGCAACTTAAATTAAAACGATTACAGCGTGCTTTTGAGGAGGAAGGAGCGGATCGGTTGGCTAGTGGAGATTTTCGAGCTTTTTACCAGGCAAATTCCCATTGGTTGCAGGGATATGCCATGTTCTGCGTATTGCGAGATCGTTTTGGCACGTCTGATCATACGCGCTGGCCCCAATATGTGTTTTTCGCCCGAGAAGATGCCAATCAATTCTGTGCGTTAGGGGCGCCGGATGAAAAGGAAGTCCGCTTTTGGTATTACGTCCAATATATTCTGCATACGCAATTATTGCAAGCATCTCAGTATGCGCGCCAGCACGGAGTTGCTTTGATAGCAGATGTGCCTTTAGGAGTTCCAACCAACAGCATAGATGTGTGGATGGATCCTGTATTTTTTAATTTAAATTCCCAAGCCGGAGCTCCTCCGGATGCTTTATCTGCCACTGGCCAAAATTGGGAGTTGCCAACGTATAACTGGGATGCGATGGCTCGGGATGGATATCGCTGGTGGGAACGCCGGATGGCCCATTTAGCACAGTATTTTGATGCCTATCGCCTGGACCATGTGCAAGGATTCTTTAGAATGTGGGCAATTCCTCGTACCGCTACTCAAGGCATTTTGGGGCAGTTTGTCCCGGCAAAAGGATTGACTCCTCAGGAGATGGAAAAATTTGGATTTCATTTTACCAAAGAGGTAGTGAATCCATACATTTCTAAAGAAATTGTGGAAGATGTTTTTGGGGTACTTGCTCAGCATGTGACGGAAAATTATCTAACGCCGCTTCCCTCAGGTCTTTTTGCTTTACAAGAAAAATATAACACGCAACGTAAGATCGTGAACGCGCTTCCCGGTGAAAAGCCAGAAACAGCTTTATTGCGTCGAGGATTATGCGAACTGGCAGCCAATGTGCTTTTTGTGGAGGATGTTGCTTCTGCGGGGTTGTATCATCCACGTGTGTTTGCTTTGACGAGTAACGTTTTGGGAATGCTTACACCTCCACAACAAGAAGCATACAAAAAATTATATGAATCTTATTTTTCTACGCGCCAAAATGACTTGTGGAAAGAAGAAGCCATGAAACGGTTGCCGGCGATAGTAAACCGTGTACCCATGTTATGTTGTGCAGAAGATTTAGGGATATTGCCTGCTTGCTTGCCGGAGGTAACTGACAAACTAAACATGTTGCGCTTAGAGATACAGCGTATGCCAAAGGAAGAAGGAGTTTTGTTTAGTGATACAGCAAAAAATCCATATCTGTCTGTTACAATGCCAGGAACGCATGATATGTCTGTTTTGCGAGCTTGGTGGAAGGAACATCCTGGGTATACACAGCGTTTTTGGTTAGATATATTACACCAGAGTGGAGAATCTCCATCCAATGCTAGCCATCAAATTTGTGAAGATATCGTGCGTTTACAACTGGAAAGCCCATCCATGATTGCACTATTTTTGCTTGCAGATTGGACGGGATTGGATAAGTTGCTTCGCAGTTCAGATCCGGAAGCAGAGCGGATTAATGATCCGGCAAACCCTCATCATTATTGGTGTTATCGGATGCCGATTGCGCTAGAAGATTTGTTGGAACAAACAGGGTTTAACCAACATATCAGAGAATTAATTGAACAGAGCGGAAGAATCTAACAATTTCGTTGGATAGGTACATAAAAAGGGCTCCTGATAAGGAGCCCTTTAATGGTTTCCGGACTAGGACTCGAACCTAGAATGACTGGACCAAAACCAGTAGTGATACCATTTCACCATCCGGAATTAAATTTTCATCACAGCTAAAGCGTGTTGATTAACAAAAACCCTGTGCTGACTTCTATTTTACCATATTTCTACCGTCTTGCAAAGTGGAATTTTCATCCTCGGTAGAATCTTTTGTTTGTTCGGAAGCACCCGAAGAATTCTTCTTTAGTTCTTCTTCGTAGGCTTTCAAAACATTTGTCTCCAAGTATTCGCGAAACTCTTGATTAATGGGGTGAACCATATCTTTGTGAGTTCCATCTGGTAACTTGCGGGAGGGCATACATAAAAATACACCTTTAGTCCCTTCAACCACTTTCATATTTCTTACTACGAAAGAATCATCAAATGTTACGCTTGCAAACGCTTTAAGACGATCCTCTCCCATAAGATGTATCCTTATTTCCGTTATTTTCATTCGTTGAACTCCTGTAAAATGTCGTCAACACGACAGTCCGTTCCTTATTTTGTATCTTTTGTATTAAATTTTTTGCATCCTTTTCAGTTTCAACTAAAGCAAAAACCGTGGAGCCGGAACCAGACATTAAAACTGCATCTGTATTTATTTCTCGCAGATCAAGCAGCACATTTCTTACAGAGTTTGTAAAAGGAACAACGCAATCCTCTAGCCGATTGAATAATAAATCTTTCCAAACGGACAGAGGGGCGGTACACCTCATGTACTCTATTAATTTATCTAAATTAGAAATATTTGTCAAGATAGACTGTTTAGAGGGAAGCACTAACCGTGAAAAAACTCCTTTCGTGGGAACCACTGTATTTGGATAAATAAGCACGATGTAAGGTAAGGGCCCTTTGACAGGAATTGGGGTTAGCTTTTCACCAATGCCTTCTCCTTTTAGGAACGTATCTTCATACATAAAAAGGGGAACATCTGCTCCTAATTTAGTAGCTACCGGGAGTAGTTCCTCCTTATTTTTATCAAAAATTTCACACAAAGCCAGCAATGTCCCAGCTGCATCGGAAGAACCGCCGCCTAAACCTGCGCCGGTAGGCGTATGCTTATCTAAGTGTAAATGAATGTCGGCCGTTAGGTGAAAGTGATCCAAAAAAGCCCGTGCGGCGCGACAAACCAAATTGTTTTCATCCGCTTCTATTAATTTGCCAACAGGTCCTGTGAGTTGAAGTAAAATATTTGTTTGGGGCGCTTGAGAAGCGGATACCGTTAAGGTGTCTCCTAAATTGATTTTTGCAAATAAGGTGGCCAGCTCGTGATAGCCGTTAGGAAGTTTATTTGTAACTTCTAAAAACAAGTTGATTTTGGCTGGGCAGAAGCGCGATATTTTCATAAGCTTTTTCGTTCCGTATTATGAACAATGGCTCCCCAATGATATTCTTCACTGGATAATAATTCTCCAGTTTCTGTGTAGGTCTTGCGTAAGCCTTCCAAGAGACCGTCCGTATAAAATTCTTCTAAGAAAAGTTTTCCGTTGGCAAAGTAACCTAATCGTTCGCCATCCAAACGCCCCTTGACGTAATTTTCTTGATACCACAAGCCTCCCGTTGGGAAGAAAAATTCACGAATTCCTTCCAACTTTCCATCGACATAATTTTCTTTGCTTTCCAGATTTCCGTTGGAATAAAAACTGGAACGAGTTCCGCTAAGATGTCCATTTTTATAAAACTCTTTTTTACGTACAGTGCCATTTTGTTGGGTCAGGGTGCGTTCTCCTTCTAGCCGGGCATTTTTGTACGTGCAATGTGCTGTGAATGCGTCATGTTGGGTAAATGAAATATATTCAGCCTCTCCCTCGAGTAAACCATTTGCATAGTATTCACGCGAAATAATTTTGCCGACTTCGTTATAACGGACCAATTCTCCATTTAATTTGTTCCCTTGATAATGGGCGATGGCTAATACATTTCCATTGTCATCAATTTCTTTCACTTCCCCGTCAGGAATATTTCCTAACAGTTCTAGTGTGATTCCGTTAGAAGCAATCGTCTCTTCGGCCACTTCTTTTCCGTTGCTGTAAAAAGAACGGGAATCCTTAGAAGTCTTAACAGTCGTTCCTGGGAAAAAAGGAGTTTTTTTAATGGATAATTTTTCTTCTGGAACGGAGGCTTTTTCTTCTACATGGATTAGCTTTCCGTTATCATACTCCTCTTGAAAAGTGACGGAATTGTCAGCCAAATTAACCATTTGTAATATTCCATGAAGTTGCCCTTGTTTTAAATGTTTAAGCGTAGCAGAATTGACTATAAACTCTACCACGTCTCCTTCCGGTAAAGTACCGGTGCGGTTGATGATGTTTTGCTCTTTATCTAAAAATTCTTTAGCAACGGGCACAGCATGGTAGTAAGTACGTGTCTTTGGCGATGAAATACAAATTATTTTTTCTTTCATAAAAACCCCACAAAATAGATTTTCCTATTTTACAATACTTTGCGTATCTATGGTTATTTTTTATAGCGAAAGAGGATAATTGCAATTCCATTTAAATACCGCTCATACGAAAGGGATGCCCTATTACGGGCAAGAATACCGTTACAAGGGGAAATTAGTATTTGGGACACAATTTTATATAGCGTAAAATTTCCTCCAACTATACTTGACAAAGCTCCTCTGCTCTTAGTAGGCTTTAATATATAGGTTAGTAACCTAGACTAGTAGGGGGATGTAGTATGAGCGAAGTAATCGTTAATGATGCAAATTTTGAACAAGAAGTATTGAAGTACAACGGACCGGTCATGGTGGACTTTTGGGCAACGTGGTGTGGCCCGTGCCGCATGCTGGGCCCTGTAGTGGAAGAGTTAGCAAAAGAGTATGAAGGAAAAGTGAAAGTGTGCAAGCTAAACACGGACGAAGGACCGGATACGAGCGCCAAATATCGCATTACTTCTATTCCGACCATTATTTTCTTTAAAAATGGGGAAGTGGCTGCTCAAACGGTGGGGCTTCAATCTAAATCAGCCTTGCAAGAGAAACTAGATGCTTTGTTATAGGAGTGCACTATGAATAAAAAAATAGTAAGTTTATTGGCGGTGTTATTTCTAAGTGTAGTCGCTGGTTATGCTTGGGAAAAATCAAAGGCGGCAACAGTAGTTGCCCCTATTACCAGCCAAGACTATGCAGCAGGTGACTCGGAGACAATCTACGTGATGTTGGCCGGATTTGATGAGTGTAATCCTTGTAAAATTGCAGAAAAGTTGGTGTGGGGCCCTTTGACGGATTTTTACGCCAAGGATGAGCATGTAAAAGTAGTAAAACTAGACGTAGTAAAAGACAAAGGTACAACTCCGGTTGAAAAGCAGCTGGCTACGTTGTTTCAACTGCAAAAATATCCCACCATGTTGGTAATATACCATCAGGATGTTTTTTGGAAAAAAGAAGGATTTTCCTCCGCACAAAAAGACCAAGTACTAAGTGACGTTAAAGAAGCTGTCCAAAAACTTAAATAAATAATACCGCTCCGGTTTACCCGGAGCGGTTTGTTTCCTGCCTTTTAAACCATGACAAATTTTTCACCAAAATTTTTTCTTGTAGATGCTCACAATTTTTTACACCGCAATTATCATGCGTTGCCTAAGTTGACGACCTCATCTGGGCAGGAGGTGGGCGCTTTGTATGGTTTTGTGCGGTGGCTTATTCGAATGTTGCAAGAATATCGGCCGGAATATGTGGCCGTTTGTTTTGATTCTCCCGGTGGTTGCGCAAGGCGTAAAGCATTATGGCCTACTTACAAAGGAACCCGTAAAAAACCGGATGATGCGTTGGTTAGTCAGCTAAATACGGCGCGTGATTTGGTGCGTGGGTTGGGACTGGCGGTAGTCGCTAAACCGGGTATTGAAGCGGATGATTTGATGGCTTTTTTGGCGTGCAAAGCAGCAGCTGTCCAAGTGCCTAGCGTGCTAGCTACTACAGACAAAGATGTTTATCAATTCCTAAACGATTTTATTCATATTTGGCCGGCCGGTGGTAAAGATGGATTTAAAGGGCCTGAAGCTGCCGTTGAAAAATTTGGGGTTTCTACGGCTTTTTTGCCGGACTATTTTTCTATCGTAGGGGATGCTTCGGATAATATTCCCGGCGTTCGCGGTGTTGGGCCGAAAAGTGCAGTAGAACTTATCGGAAAATTTGGTCACTTGGAAGACATTATCCGCGCAGTTCATATGGGAAGCCCGGATATTAAACCGGCTCTTGCGCAAAAAATACGCGACCACGAAGGCGAAGCGCTGTTATCCAAACAGTTGGTGGTTTTTGATTCCAATTTGGATATGACGTTTGATTTGGAAGATTACCGCGTGAGGTTTCCATCGCGTGAGCAGTTGGCGGTGTTGTTTGAACCGTACGAGTTTAAAAACTTATTGGATAAGGTGGATTTTAATAATTCGTCGGCTGCGCCGGTTCCTGTCGTTGAAGAGACGGCTGTTTCACAAATTCCTTGGGCACAAGCATTGCAAAAAGCGCAAACATCAAAACAAGTTTTTTTGCATGTGCAAGATGAATGGCTGATTTTAGGGGTTAATGAAGAAGAGTACGCTTTAATAGAAACGCCACAAATTGCCCCGTGGGAACTAGCAGAACTGCAAAAAATAGTGGAAAATGATGCCGTGGAAAAAATCGGTTATGATTTGAAACTTACTTTGCGTGAGTTGGACCTCAAAATGCCGCCGCGATACATCACTTGTTTTGATGAACGCTTGGCACGGTATTTACTAAATCCGTCGGGTGATTTAAGTTTTGCCGGCGCATGTGCGGATTATTTTTCGGTTCAGCTCAGTGAGGAAGAGACGCAAGAATTATTACGTGCGTATTCTCAATTTGGTTGGAAACTGCGCCGTTTGCTGGAGCAAAAACTTCGGGAAAGTGGCCAGTACGATTTGTTCGTTAATTTAGAACTTCCTTTGATGGCGGTATTAGCCAATATGGAACAAACCGGGCTACGTGTTGATCCGGGTTGGTTGGAAAGTTTCAAAATAATTTTGGAAAAAGAAATGGCGCAATTTCAGCAAAGTATTGACACGCGTGCCGGATATGCGGTGAATATTAATTCGCCTAAACAGTTAGGGGCTTTGCTTTTTGAACATATGCATATCCCGCCTGTCAAAAAAACAAAGACCGGCTATTCTACCGATGAAGAGGTGCTGGAAGAAATTGCCCAAACTTATCCCGTCGCACGTGAAATTTTGGATTATCGGGCTAGCGCCAAATTAAAATCCACGTATGTAGATAATTTGTTATTAATGGCAGATGATGAAAATAAAGTTCACTCTTATTTAGATCAAACAGGTACGGTTACGGGACGTTTATCCAGTTCCAGTCCGAACTTACAAAATATTCCCGTACGCACAGCCAAAGGACGCCTCTTGCGAAAGGCATTTTGTGCGGCCCCTGGCAATGTGATGCTTAGTGTGGACTATTCCCAAATCGATTTGCGTGTCCTTGCACACGAAAGCCAAGACCCCGTTTTAATCCAAGCCTTTTTAGATGGGGGAGACATCCACACACAAACCGCAGCTCAAGTATTTGGTATCATGCCGCTGATGGTAACAGATGAAATGCGTGCTAGTGCAAAAGCTATTAATTTTGGTATCATTTATGGACAGGGACCAATGGGCCTTTCCCAAGCGCTAGGAATTTCTATGCGTGAGGCCAAGGAATATATTGACAGCTATTTTAAAAACTTCCGTGTAGTCCGCCAATGGATTGATGATAATATTGCACTTGCTCGTAAAAACGGTTATGTAAAAACCATGTTAGGTCATGTGCGTTATTTACCGGAGTTTAATATGGGAATTGGTTCTATGGCTTCGTTTGCCCAACGTGCGGCTATCAATACCATTGTGCAAGGCGGTTCAGCCGATATTATCAAAAAAGCGATGTTGGATGTTTTTCAAGCATACCGCAATTCACCTGTAGCGATGACCATGCAGGTACACGACGAGTTGATTTTTGAATTACCGCAAGCACAATTACACCAAACGGCTGCACAAATTAAAACGTATATGCAACAAGCCGTTAAGTTGCGAGTCCCGTTGGTAGCAGCTGCCAAGGCGGGGCCAAATTGGTACGAAATGGAAAAGTTAGCATGACCGGGACGTTGTCTTCCAGCAAAATTTTGATTGGTCTTACCGGCAGCATGGCCAGCGGTAAAAGCACGGCATTAAACTGTTTTAAAAAGTTGGGAGCGGCTGTTTTATCCGCTGATGAGATCGTCGGGCAGCTATACCAAAAAAAAGCAGTACAAAAGCAAGTGCGTGCGTGGTTTGGTTCTGTGCAAGCCGCTGTCATTGCGGAGCGGGTATTCAAAGATTCTACAGCTCGTAAGAAGTTAGAAGCCTTTTTACATCCGCTGGTATGGCAGGAAATGACCTCTCAAATCCGCCGTTCAAAAAAACGTTGTTGGGTGTTAGAGCTGCCTTTGCTTTTTGAAGCCGGATGGGAAGACCGGGTTGATGTAACCGTGTTGATTACCGGGGGAACAAAATCTCAAATCGCCCGTTTGGCTACGCGTGGTGTGAAAAAAGCGGAATATTTGCGCCGTATCAAAGCCCAGTTGCCGGAAGCGGAAAAAATTCGCCGGGCAGATATTTGTGTAGGGAATGATACCACTGTAACGCAATTAGAAAGAAAAATAACCCGGCTGTACAAGGCACTGAAACAGATTTATCATTTTTAAAGGAGTCACCATGGAAGAAAACAAACCGCAGGAAAAACAAGAACAACCTGCCAAAGAAACAAAGTCTGTCAAAACAGAGGAACCGGTTGTCAAATCGGAACGTCCGCGTACGTTTGATAAACGGAATAATAATCGCCCGGGCAATCGCCCGAACCATCAAGCGCAACCTCCGCGCCAACCAAACGGTGCCAAACCAATGGATGCGCGTGCGTTAAATAAATTGAGCATGGCCGAGCTGACCAAATTAGCCATTAATTATAATATGGAAGACATTGCCAGCTTACGCAAACAAGAGCTCATTGGGCGTATTGTGGCTGTGCAAGCCAAGCAAAACGGTTCAGTTTATGGTGGTGGTGTGCTGGAAATTTTGCCCGATGGATTTGGTTTCTTGCGTTCGGAAGAAAATAACTATTTGGCCGGGGGAGAAGATATTTATGTATCGCCTTCCCAAATTAAACGCTTTGGCTTGCGTAAAGGCGATACGATAGAAGGACTGATCCGCCCTCCCAAAGATAACGAACGTTATTTTGCCATGCTCCAGGTGCAAAAAGTAAATGGATTAGACTCTGATAAAGTGTATAACCGCCCGTTGTTTGAAAACTTGACTCCGCTTCATCCTAACGAACGATTTACATTGGAAATTGATAAAAACGCACTGACCCAACGGGTGATTGATTTGATTGCTCCTATTGGCAAAGGGCAGCGCGCGCTCATTGTGGCTCCGCCCAAAAGCGGTAAAACGATGATTTTGCAAGCGATTGCGCACTCACTGGCGGAAAATTATAAAGATACGGTGCTAATGGTTCTTTTAATTGATGAACGTCCGGAAGAGGTAACCGAAATGAGTCGTAGCGTTAAAGGTGAAGTGATTGCCTCTACGTTTGACGAACCGGCCGATCGTCATGTACAAGTGGCAGAGATGGTCATTGAAAAAGCTAAACGTCAAGCCGAAATGGGCAAGGACGTGGTCATTTTATTAGATTCCATTACTCGTCTAGCGCGCGCCTATAACACAGTGGCGCCTTCCTCCGGCCGTGTATTGTCTGGCGGTGTGGAAGCAACCTCACTGCAAAAGCCTAAACGCTTTTTGGGGGCCGCGCGTAATATTGAAGAGGGGGGATCTCTGACCATTATTGCAACGGCTATGATTGAAACCGGCAGCCGCATGGATGAAGTTATCTTTGAAGAATTCAAAGGAACCGGTAATAGCGAGTTGTGTTTGGACCGCAAATTGTCAGAGCGTCGTATTTTCCCGGCGGTGGATATTAACCGCAGTTCCACGCGCAAGGAAAATTTACTGCTTACCGAAGACGAACTGAACAAAGTGTGGATTTTGCGCAAAGTGCTTGCGCCGTTAGGCCCGGTGGATGCGATGACCATGCTGCTGGAACGGTTATCGACTACGAAATCGAACAAAGATTTCTTCAAACAAATGGAGACCGGCGCGTTTTAGTACGGCGTGAATTGAAAAATTGTTTCAAAAAATTGTTAGATATGGTACAATAATATATATATAGATTTTAGAAAGGAAGAAGAAAATGAAAGAAAAAATACATCCTACTTATGAATTTGTGGAAGTTACCTGCGCTTGCGGTAACAAATTTATGACCCGTTCCACAGTTAAAAATTTGAAATTGGACATTTGCTCCGCTTGCCATCCGTTCTTTACCGGCAAACAAAAATTGTTGGATACCGAAGGTATGGTAGATAAATTTAATAAACGCTATGCGAAAACCGAGGGTAAAACTTTGGTCCGCAAACCGAAAACGGAAGTAAAGGCTAAAGCAAAACTAGCGCGCAAACCGGCAGTTGCCAAGAAAGCGGCTGCTCCGGCTAAAAAAGCCGCCAAAAAAGCAGCTCCTAAAGCCGCTAAAACAGAAGCAAAAGCCGAAGCTAAATAGCAACGCATTTTAAAAAGAGCAGACAACCGTAAGGTGTCTGCTCTTTTTCTTTGTAAACGGAAGGGATGAACATATGGATACTTCTAAATACGTAGCAGAATTTAAGCAGCTGGAAGGGGAATTATCTTCCGGCAATTTATCCGGTAAAGAATTGGCTAATAAGGCCAAACGCCATGCATTTTTAAAACCGATTATTGAAAAAGAACAAGAATTAAACTCGGTTGAAAAAGCTATTGCGGATGATCGCGCCATGATTGAAGCCGGGGAAGATAAAGAACTGGTCAAAATGGCGGCTGAAGAACTGGCGGAACTGGAAGCTAAATTGCCGGTGCTTCAAAAGGAACTGCGCATTTTGGTCATTCCGCCGGATCCTAATGATTCCAAAAATATTTATTTGGAAATTCGTCCCGGTGCCGGGGGGGATGAATCGGCTTTGTTCGCGGCAGAACTGTTACGCGTGTATCAGCACTTTGCCCAAACGAAAGGCTGGAGCACCGAAATTTTGGAATTTACGCCGACCGGTTTAAAAGGCTGTAAATACGTCAGTATGTTTATTAAAGGAGACGGGGCTTATTCTTGGTTGCGTACCGAAGCCGGAACACATCGCGTACAACGCGTGCCGGATACGGAAACTTCCGGGCGCGTGCACACCTCTACCGTTACTGTAGCTATTATGCCGGAAGCGGAGGATATTGATATTGAAATTCGTCCGGAAGATTTAGAAATGGAAACATGTCGTTCCGGCGGTGCGGGCGGTCAAAACGTTAACAAAGTAGAAACGGCTGTGCGTATTTTACACAAGCCTACCGGCATTGTAGTTTCCTGCCGGGAAGAACGCCACCAGGGGGCAAACCGCGAAAAAGCCATGGCTATGTTGCGCGCCAAACTTTATCAAATTGAAGAAGAGAAACGCAATAAAGAAATTTATGACGAGCGTAAATCGCAAGTAGGCACGGGGGACCGCTCGGAAAAAATCCGCACGTATAACTTCCCACAAAGCCGCGTGACCGACCACCGTACCGATATTTCCTACCATAACATTATGGAAATTATGGAAGGAAACATTGAGCCGATTTTAGAAGATTTGCGCGCGTTTCGCGTAGAGCAAAAACTCAAAAATCTGCAATTATGACGGCTGCTTTGTCCATCCATACGCTTTTACCCGGGGCTATTTCCCAACTAGAAACAGCCGAAAGTGATGAACCTGAGGCCAATGCACAGTGGCTTTTGGCATGTGTGCTGAATGTTTCGCGCACGTGGGTGCTCGCACATCCGGAATATGAATTATCTGCTCAAGAAAATACACAATTCCAGCGGTATATTCAGCGCAAAGCGGCCGGGGAACCCTTGTCGCATATTGTAGGATATCAACCGTTCTGCGGAATGGATATTCTTGTTTCGCCAGACGTATTAACACCGCGGCCGGAAACGGAAGAATTGGTGGAATTTGTGGGGACGCTTTTTGACCGCCGGGCTCCACTTACTTTTTTGGATATGTGCACCGGGAGCGGATGTATTGCACTGGCACTGGCGGCTAAATTTCCAAAGGCGCAAATTTTAGCGGTGGATATTTCGCCAAAAGCATTGGCAGTTGCACAAGAGAATGTAAAAAAATTCCGCCGTCAGGAACAAGTACATCTACTTCAAAGTAACGTGTGGGAAAACGTCCAAGGTACATTTGATTTAATCATCTCTAATCCGCCGTATATTCCTAGTAACATAGTCGGTACTCTCACGCGCGAAGTATTGCATGAGCCGCGCTTAGCGCTAGATGGCGGTGCGGATGGTTTAGATATTGTGCGCGAAATTTGCAACGCGGCGGACAGTTATCTTAACCCGGGGGGAGTCTTGGCGCTAGAACTTTGCAAAGGCCAAGCAACGGCAGTAGCTCGTGGACTGGCTGAAATCGGGTGGCATGCAACCGTCAAAAAAGATATAGTGGGAATAGAGCGTTTTGTTCTAGCACAAAAAAATTAAGTTCTTGGGAGACTCATTTATGGATCGATTTAAAATTCATGGTGGAAAAAAATTGCAAGGTTCGGTGGAAATCAGTGGCAGTAAAAATGCGGCACTTCCTATTTTAGTTGCAACACTATTAACGGATGAACCTTGTGTTTTGCACCGGGTCCCCAATTTGCGCGACGTGCGTACCACACTTAAAATTTTAGAGTATTTGGGAAAGAAAATAGAATATAAAAATAATACCGTTACCATTACGGCAAATGGTCCTTTGAAAAATAATTTGCCTTACGAACTGGTTAAACAAATGCGCGCAAGTTTTTGGGTGGCAGGGCCGCTCTTAACGCGCTTTAAAAAAGCGGAAATTCCGCTTCCCGGCGGTTGTGCAATCGGAGTACGACCGGTGGATATTCATTTGAAAGGTTTTGAGCGGCTGGGAGCTACGTGCAAAACAAAAGCCGGTAACGTCATTATTGAAGCCAAAAAATTGAAACCAGCCAAGATTGTACTCCGTTTTCCCAGTGTAGGAGCAACGCAGAACTTGCTGATGTGTGCGTGCTTAATCAAAGGGGAAACTGTTTTAGAAAATGTGGCTAAAGAGCCGGAAATAGATGATGTGATCGCTTTTTTAAATAAAATGGGCGCGGCTATTCACTCAGACGATAAGGGCCGGCTTGTTATCCGTGGTCAGCAAGTATTGCATGGGGCAGAACATACTGTAGTGGCGGACCGCATCGAAACGGGTTCATTTATTTTAGCAGCAGCTGTAACGCGTGGAGATGTAACAGTTAAAAATTGCGTACCGGAACATAATTCTATTTTGTTGGAAGATTTACAAGAGGCTGGCTTTACCCTAACTGTTACCGAAGACAGTGTGCACGTTCACCCATATGAAGGCCCAATTAAAGCACTCCGTGTGCGCACGGCCCCCTATCCGGGTTTTGCAACGGATTTGCAAGCCCCTTGGATGACGCTAATGACGCTGTGCGAGGGAACGGCAGAAATCGATGAAGATATTTTTGAAAACCGTTTTATGCATGCTCCAGAATTAGTCCGTATGGGGGCTGATATTGCTACAGAAAAAAGCGTCGCGCGTGTAACCGGTGTTAAAAAATTGTCTGCAGCACACGTTCAGTCTTCTGATTTGCGCGGTGGGTTTGCGCTTGTGATGGCGGGCCTTTGTGCTGAGGGAGAAACGGAAGTGGAACGCGTGTATCACATCGATCGCGGATATGAAAATTTAGAACAAAAATTGACCGCGCTTGGTGCGGATATTGTCCGCTTTAATCCTGATAAAAATGAATTTTAACGAGGTGTTTCTTCAAATTTCTAAACGGCAAGGCCCCGGTTTTGGAGCGGGGCTTTGTGCTTTTTCGCAGTTGCTTTCCCGTCTGCATAATCCGCAAAATTCATTTCAAATTGTTCACGTGGCGGGCACGAACGGAAAAGGATCTGTTTGCATGTTACTAGCCCACGCATTAACGTGCGCAGGGAAGAAGACCGGGCTTTTTGTGTCGCCGCATCTAGTAAATCCTACCGAGCGCATTTCGGTTGATGATGAAACGATTTCGCCGCAAGATTTTGTACGCTGCGTACAAAAGGTGTTTGCCCAAGAGCAAGAAAAATTAAATTTCTTTGAAATTTTAACGGCCACTTGCTTTGTTTATTTTGCTGAAAAAAAATGTGATTATGTCGTGTTGGAAACAGGCCTTGGCGGCCGAAAAGATCCGACGAACGTTTGTGAGCCGCGTGGGTGTATCATTACATCTGTTGGGTTGGACCATACACAATTATTAGGAAATACAATTGAAAAAATTGCTGCGGAAAAAGCAGGCATTATTAAACCCGGCGTGCCCGTCTGGTGCGGCCCGGTTAATGCGGTAGCTCGTACGATCATTGAGCACACCGCAACTGCTCAAAAAAGCCCGGCTTATTTTGTAGAGGAAGGCAACCCTTTTTTAGGAAAACAAATTGATTGGACACGCGGAAATTGGCTTCTCGAAAAAGAAGAGAAAATTTATCCATTGCATTTACTGGGAAAATGCCAACCGATTAATGCGTGTTTAGTGTGGCAAGTCGCGCGATTTTTAGGTGTAGAGGAAACGGCTATATTGAAAGCGTTCGAAACGGTGCAAATTCCTGGTCGTTTTGAAATTATTAAAACAGGGAAAAATACCTTCATTCTTGATGGTGCACATAATCCGCAAGCGATAAACGCGTTGATGGATTTTTGGCAACAAACACCGTTTGTCAAACAGACAGTACTCGTGTGCGGATTTAATAAAGACAAAGATTTTTACACGATGCTTAAGCGGTTGGCTACCCATTTTAAAAATATTATTATCACAAGGCCGCATTCCGAACGAGCTGTAGATGGAAAAACAATACAGCCTTTTTTAAAGGATGGAATGTGTTGGGAACCGGATATAAAGGCAGCTGTTCGTCGTGCAACTTCCTTAGCACCCTATGTGCTTTGTACAGGTTCATTTTACTTGATAGGGGCGGTTCGCCCCACATTAATACCCCAAACGGAAGCATCCTCTTGCCGTCCGTCTTAAAATTAGTTGACAGTGTGCCGATGTTTGTGGTTAAATTTAATGTAAGTAATTACGGCGGAGATTTTGATGCCTTTAGAAAATAATCCATTAGATGGACGAAGCGAAATAACGCAATTTTTGGAAAAGTTTAAAGAAACTTCCCCTCATACTGAATTGGAGGAAGATGTTCTTTCGACGGAAAAGAAGTTTTCGCCGGCCGCTTCACAATACGAAAAAACCTTTGAGAAATTAGAACAAAAAATTGAAGAATTGGAAGCCCGCTTTGATGCTACGACCGGGCAAAACCAACTCATTTTAGCTGAACTTGCTCAGCAACGCCAAGCTATCTCCAGCCAAAAAGATCGGGACGCTTTTGTAGAGCATTTGTCGCATACGATTGCTAATTTAAGAGCCAGCGTTGAAAATTTAACCCGAGCACAACAACAAACCTATATTCCGCCGTTTCCGTCCGCAGATGTACAGCGCGGTTTTGATACGGCACCGCGTCCGCTAACGACTGCTCCGGCAGATATGTATCAGTATGAACCCGAGACTTATCGTGCGTTTTTGGAACAACGCCGTCGTCAGGCGCAGGAAGAACGGGAAAGAATTATTGCCAGCCTACATCAAAAAGCCTCACAATTAAAGGCGGTTAACAGTGCTTTGGATCGTGAAATTAAAAAAGTACAGCATGAAAAAATGGCCGCACTTAAAAAATCAGCCGAGCAAGCTAAAGAAATTTTACTGTTGCGTGAACAACTGACGGAAGCTGAAGAAAAATTTAAATCGTTTGATTTTGAGGGACGTATCATTTCCGTACGTCAGGAATATGAACAAAAAGTAAACAGTTTGGAAACACAATTGCAAGAAATTTCAGCCACTTGTATGAAGCAAGTGGAAGAAATAGAAGCATTACGCGTCCAAAATGTTAAGTTGCAACGTGCCGCCCAGGAAAAAGAACAGGTCTTGGCTAAATTAACAGAGAAAGAAAAAGAAGTGGCTCTGCTGAAGGCGCAGATTGCTTCCATCCAGCGCGATCACAGTCAAACCTCCAAGCAACAATTGGATGTGTTTGCGCAACGTTTACGTGCATTAGAATCGCAACGCGAAAAATTAACAGAAGAGTTACAAGTTGCTCAAAAAGCTTTGGAAACAGTCCGCGGCGAAAAAGAATTGCTTGAAAAGAATTTTAAAGAATTGATGGGCAAGATTAATCAAAACGATACGGTCATTGCTCAGCTTAAACAACGCATAGAGGTGCTTAGCCAGCAAAATGAACATCTTGCGGAAGAAAAAAGCCGCTGGGAAGAGGAAAAAGTTTCTTATGAAATGCGTGCTCGTTCGGCCGAACAGGACCGCGAAGTATTAATGACGCGCACGGAAGCTCTATCTCACGCCAAAAGATCTGTAGAGGAAAAGGTAGTTCAGCTGACAGAAGCCAATGCTGCATTAGCCCAAGAAAAAGAAGCGGCCCGGGCAGCTGCTTTGCAGTTAAGTGATGAAAAAGAAACCCTGGCTCGTCAGGCAAAAGACTGGCATGAAAAAGCAGATTTTTTGATGGATGAAAAACAAGCCTTACACCAAGAGAATCAGGAACTGCGTAACCAAAGTGCTGCTTTGTTGGCGGTTCGCTTGGTGCAGGGTAAAAAGTCAGAACAACAGGAGTCAAACGTTTCTAAGCCAGTTTCGCAAACTCTTGCGAAAGAAACTGCCGCTCCCACAGGGGAGACCGCGGCCCGTCCGACTTCTTCTAGCGAAAACCAAGAAAAAACTATTCCTCCGGGAGCTCCTTTGTTTGATGGACCTGTTACAGTAAGAACGCACGCTAAGGTCCCGGTGACGACTTCAGCGGATTTGCCTGAAATTAAAGTAGCCAAACCGATTCCTCAGCCTCCTCAAGTGGATGAAGGGGAAGATTTCTTGGAAAAGACAGATAGCTTTATCGGCCGAATGAAATGGTCACTTTTTCGAGAAGATAAATAATTTACCACGGCCTGATTACAATCAGGCCTTTTTAAAGAGAATATATATGCCTTTAAATTTAGTTATTTTGTATGGAGGAAAGTCCACTGAGCATGAAGTCTCTGTGCATAGTGCTCAGGAAGTCTGTCGCCTTTTGTCTGCCCAGACAGACAAATACCATGTTTATCCTGTTTTTATTGATAAAAAGGGCAGATGGTTTTTACAGGAAAAGTGTGGGCCCAAAACAGAGCAAGACCTCCCTATCACACCCGTTTTACGAGAGGGAAGAACTTTGCAATCTTTAGATGATTCGTGGCACATCAAGGTGGACGTATTTTTCCCGGTTTTGCATGGAACGAACTGCGAAGATGGAACTATGCAAGGATTTTTAGAAACATTAGATGTCCCTTACGTAGGGTGCCAAGTATTGGCTTCCGCAATGGGGATGGATAAGGAAATTACAAAACTCGTTGCTAAGAATGCCGGAGTGCCTGTGCTCGCTCATCAAGTGGTATATCGTGGGGAGCCTTATGATAAAAAAATGTTAGAAGATTGGGTTTGCTTGCAAGGGTTACCGGTGTTTGTGAAACCGGCCCGGTTGGGCTCTTCGGTAGGTGTGCGCAAGGTGAAAAAAATAGAAGAGTTGCATGATGCAATTTCTTTTGCGTTACAGTACGATACCATCGTTATGATTGAAAAAGGGATTGACCACGCGCGTGAAATTTTTTGTGCCCTATATGGAACGGGGGCTGATGTAAAGTCGTCGGCGTGTGGAGAACTGCGTACGATGGTGGGGGAATTTTTTGATTATAACGCTAAATACTTGGTTACGGGTGGTTGTGAAACCAAAGTTCCGGCAGATATTCCACCTCAAACGGCTACGCAAATGCGTCAAGATAGCGAAATTGTTTTTCGCGCTTTACGCGGAAGTGGGTTGGCTCGTGCTGATTTTTTAATGGATGCAAACGGGAACTATTATTTCTCTGAAATCAATACACTTCCCGGTATGAGTGAAACGAGTTTGTATCCTCAATTGTTCAAGGCTTGTGGCGAAGATTACGGAGAAATCCTCAACGGTCTTATCGAGCAAGCGCTAGCTTCTTATACACAAAAAAAGGAATTAGTTTTGGAGCATTAACTCATGGAGATCGTCCTAAAACGTTGGTTTTCCCTAAATATCTGGTTAAAAGTAATTGCGCTTCTGTGCCTGATTGGGGGGATTACAAATGGGATGTTGCTTGTAAATGACATAGCCCAAGACGGAGTCTTGTTCCGGTTGCATTTGGGCTTTTTTATTCTATATATTGCACAAATAGTTTTTATCTTATTAAACGAACGACTGGTGTTTGTTTTAGCTGTTTTGCAAGGAATTATGGCTCTAATGACGAGTGCCGATTTTACTTTTGTACCGGTAGTCCGCGTGATAGGTCGTCTTATATACCAACTGACGACGCCAACAATTGAGAGTGAAAAAGTATATAAATATGTGCTGATTTCGGCTTCATTTTCCTTACAAATGTTAAGTGCCTATGCTGAGTTTTCACTCTTGCCCAAACCCAAAAAACCAGCCGTTTCGCCAAGCGAAGACAAAGAAACGATCCCCTCGGAAATCAAGTAATCCTATACTAACCCTTGATCCAACATAGCATCTGCCACTTTTTTGAATCCGGCGATATTGGCGCCTGCGCAGTAGTTGCCAGGTTGACCGTATTGGGCAGCTGCGTTCAAGCAACTTTCATGAATATTTTTCATGATGCGTTGTAAGTAAGCATCCACTTCCTCACGTGTCCAATAAATGCGCATGCTGTTTTGGGTCATTTCCAAACCGGATACGGCCACCCCGCCGGCATTGGAGGCTTTTCCAGGTGAGTACAAAATAGAAGACTCTTTTAAAATAGTAGTGGCTTGGGGCGTACAGGGCATATTGGATCCTTCGCACACACATTGGCACCCATTCTTTAGAAGTTGCTTGGCCGCTTTTTCGTCCAGTTCGTTTTCACATGCGGTAGGGCAAGCGACTTGACAAGGAATATCCCAAGGTTTTTTACCCGGCAGGAGCCGGGCTTGTGGAAAATGCTCGGCATATTCCTTTAAACTTCCTCGACGGGTAAAGACTAAGTTCTTTAAGAAAGCTAATTTTTCTTCGTTAATTCCATCCGGGTCATGAATGGTGCCATCATAGTCCATACAGGCAACCACCTTACCACCCAACTGGGTCAATTTTTCAATAGCATAAATCCCAACATTGCCACAACCGGACACCAGGCATGTTTTCCCCTTAAGGCTGTCTTGCCGGGTAGCAAGCATGTTTTGGGCAAAATAAGCCACACCGTAACCGGTGGCTTCCGGTCGTAACAGACTGCCTCCCCAGTTTGGCTTTTTACCGGTAAAAGCCCCCGTGAAATCGTTTGTTAATTTTTTGTATTGGCCAAACATATAACCGATTTCGCGCGCCCCGCAACCCAAATCCCCGGCCGGGATGTCCGTATGGTACCCAATGTGGTGGTATAGCTCGTTGATAAACGAATGGCAAAAGCGCATGACCTCGCTGTCGGACTTTCCACGGGTGTCAAAGTCACTTCCTCCTTTACCTCCGCCTAGTGGAAGCGTGGTGAGGCTATTTTTAAATGTTTGTTCAAATCCTAAAAATTTCAGCGAATCCTGATTGACGCTTTCGTGGAAGCGAATGCCTCCTTTATAAGGGCCTAGTGCACTGTTAAACTGAACCCGAAAGCCCCGGTTGACATGAATTTCGCCCTGGTCATCCTGCCAAGGAACGCGAAAGCTGATAATGCGTTCCGGCTCTATGATACGTTCTAAAATTTTCTCTTTTACATAAACAGGACTTTGTTCTAATACGGGAGACAGCGAACTAACAACTTCTTCTACAGCTTGATGAAATACTTTTTGGGCAGGGTCTTTTTTTATTTGTGTGTCTAAGAAATCAGATACATAAGCATGTATATTCATAGAGCCTCCTGGTAGCAGATACCCTCATTTAACATATCTTTACGTATTTTTGCAAGAGGCACAAAGGAGCAAAATATGTTAAGATGTAACAAACATTCTAATAAGTCTAAGGGAATAGTATGAAACTTACCTCTAATATGGAAGATTATTTAGAAGCCGTTTCGTTCTGTGCCGACGAACAAGGGATCGCACGGGTGAGTGCGATTCGCGATATGCTAGGAGTAAAAACTCCCAGCGTAACCGGCGCGATGAAAGCGCTTACGCAAGAGGGATACGTCGTACACGAACCCTACAGCGGTATCAAACTAACCGCTAAAGGACGTCGCGCGGCGGAAGAAGTCAAAAAACGTCACGCTATTTTCCGTCGGTTTTTAACCCAGGTACTCGGCGTAAGCCCCAAAATTGCCGAGGCCGATGCTTGCAGAATGGAGCACGCAGTTAGCAAAGAAACGATGGATAAACTCCACGCTTATTTGCACAAAATTGCCGGTGATGGCCGCGATTAGCCACAAGCCGTTTTTTGCCACAATAGATCCGGGGAACTAAAACCCCGGATTTTCTCTATACGAACCTCTCAAATTTTCCTATAATATAAAATATCCTTATTCACGGAGTTTTATCATGGCAAAAAATAAATATTCACATACCGTTTTACTGCCTAAAACGGACTTTCCGATGCGTGCAGGTTTAGCACAAAAAGAACCCAAAATTTTAGATTTTTGGAAATCAATCAATCTCTACGAAGCGATGCTCAAAAAAAATGAGCAGGGCAAACATTTTGTGCTGCACGATGGGCCGCCCTATGCCAACGGAAAAATTCACATCGGGCACGCATTAGATAAAACGATTAAGGATATTATCTTAAAATCACGTGCTATGAACGGATATTATACTCCGTACATACCAGGGTGGGACTGCCATGGTCTGCCTATTGAACAAGCACTGCTAAAAGAACTTAAACAAAATAAAAAACACATTACGGATGTGCCGGCTTTCCGCAAAAAAGCACGTGCTTTTGCTGCTAAATTTATCGATTTGCAACGTCAAGGATTTAAGCGCTTAGGCGTACAAGGAGATTGGGATAATCCATACCTTACCATGGCGCCGCGTTACGAGGGAATTACGATTGGCGTATTTTTAGACCTTATTGAAAAAGGATACGTCTATAAAGGGCAAAAAACCATTACATGGTGTGCTCATTGCGAAACCGCCTTGGCAGATGCCGAAACGGAGTATCAAGATATTTCTTCGCCATCTATCTATTTGCGTTTTAAATTGGCCCGGTTTGATAAAGCGGTACTGGGGGATTTGGATTATACAAAACCCGTTAGCTTGGTAGTTTGGACCACGACCCCTTGGACTATCCCGGCCAACCAAGCTGCTGCTGTCTCTAATACGGAAGACTACGCGATTTTGAAGGACAATAAAACCGGTGAATATTATATTGCGGCTGAAAAACTAACGGAAGAATTCTTAAAAAATACGGGGCTGGATTGCTCCCAAGCCGGTAAAGTAGCCGGGGCCGATTTAGTGGGCATGACGTACTATCATCCTCTTTCTCAACGGGAAAACCCGGTTATTTGGACGGATTTTGTAACAATGGATGCCGGGGTTGGGGTGGTACATATTGCTCCTGGACACGGGGAAGAAGACGCCCAAGCCGGTAAACAATGGAAATTGGAAACGTTCTGTCCTGTTGATGAAAAGGGTTGCTATACCAAGGAAGCCGGAATTTTTGAAGGCATGCATGTATTTGAAGCCAACCCGCTCATGGTCAAAAAATTAGATGAGTTGGGCGCCTTGATTAAAGAACAAGAAATTGTACACAGTTATCCGCATTGCTGGCGTTGCCATAGCCCTATCATTTTCCGGGCTACGGAACAGTGGTTTATGTCCATTGACAAAGAGGGCCTGCGCCAAAAGCTGATGAAAAATTTAGATAACGTGCAGTTCTATCCCGAAGGGGGGGCGGAACGAATGCGTTCAATGATCGGGTTACGGCCGGATTGGTGTCTTTCTCGTCAACGCTTCTGGGGAAGCCCGGTTACCATTTTGTATTGCAAAAAATGCGGCAAAGCGCAGATCAACCATGAACTGTTTGAATTTATTAAAGCCCGTGCCATGCAGGAAGGCTCCGATTTTTGGTTTACCGATTCGGAAGAAAAATTGGTACCATCAGGATATCATTGCGAATGTGGTTGCCACGAGTTTAAGAAGGAAACTGATATTTTAGACGTGTGGCTGGACTCAGGTGTTTCCTGGGCAGCAGTTGTAAAAGACCGCGGACTTGATTTCCCGGCTGATGTCTATTCCGAAGGTTCCGACCAACACCGCGGTTGGTTCCAAAGTTCGTACATCCCGTCGTTTACCTTGGAAGGAACAGCTCCTTTTAAGACTATCCTTACCCATGGGATGGTGCTAGACGGACAAGGAAAGCCCATGCATAAATCGGCCGGTAACGCCGTGGATCCGGAAGATGTTATCAACACGTATGGGGCTGATATTTTGCGGTTATGGGTATCGCTTTCGGACTATCAAGGAGATGTGCGCATTTCCAAAGAAATTTTAGGTGGTCCGGTGGATACATATCGCAAAATTCGCAATACTATCCGTTATGCACTGGGCAATTTATCTGATTATGATCCGGCCCTTCATCGGGTTCCCGGTAAAGATTTGACAGAAATGGATAAATACATGCTGGGTCGTTTGGATGCCCTCATCCAAGAAGTCCATGCCGGATACAAAGAATTTAATTTCCGCCGTGCCATGCGGGCTTTAACTGATTTTTGTATTTTGGATTTGTCCTCCTTTATGTTGGATGCTTCCAAGGATCGGTTATATACTTTGGGAGTTTCTTCTCCCTCACGCCGAAGTGCGCAAACGGTGTTGGCGGAAATAGCCACTGCCTTATTGCAATTGATGGCGCCGGTTTTATCGTTTACGGCAGAAGAAGCCTGGCAGGAAATCCGCAAAACTGCCTTGGGGCGGACGTTGCCTCAAAGTATCTTTTTGAGCAATATGCCGGTCAACGCGTCCTTGATTCCGGATGTAAAACTGGAAGAAAAATGGAATAACATCCGCCGCGTACGGGAACAAGTTCAAAAAACATTGGAAGAAGCACGCCAAAAGGGTGAAATTGGTTCTTCGTTAGAGGCTTGTGTCGTATTTAAAACCAATGACCCTGTCATGAGAAAATTTTTAGAAGAAACAAAAAATTTATGGCCCGAGATTGCTATTGTCTCTCAGGTAAAAATTGAAGAAGGTACAGAAAAATTGACTGTGCATACGCAACATGCATCCGGCCAAAAATGTGCTCGGTGCTGGCAGTGGAAAGAGGACGTTGGCTCTCATGCAGACCATGCAGATGTGTGTGGGCGGTGTGCCGAGGTGCTGGAACGGGAAGGTTTAACAGCGGCCGTGGAGGAGACGGTTGGTGCGTAAGATTTGGCAAGAAACTAAACAAAATCTAAAAAAATATCGTGCCGAGTATACGGTGGGAGTCCTTATTTTTTTAGTGGATCATTTGACTAAGGTGCTTGCAATGTACCGGTTGGAGGATGAGCCGGTGAAGGTGTTCCCGTTTTTCCAACTGCGCTACGTGGAAAATACGGGGGCGGCCTTTGGCATGATGCAGGGCGGGAACCTAATCCTCATTTTTATTATGTTGGGGATTATTGGGTATATTTTGAAAACTTGGGACGAATTATGTGCCTATGGACCGTTAGTTAAATGGGGCAGTGTTTTCATTTTGGCAGGTGCAGCAGGCAATCTTTATGATAGAATAACCTTAGGGTATGTAGTAGACTTTTTAGATTTTTTAGTTTGGCCCGTGTTTAACGTGGCGGATTCGTTTATTACTATAGGCGGTGGTTTATTTGTGCTTTCGTTTGTATTTAACCGCAAAAAACCCGTGCAGGAGGAAAAATGAAAAAAATACTTACTTTTGTGGCAATAGTTTTGTTAGTATCGGGATGCAGTCAGCAAAAAAGTCTTTTCAAAAAAGCGCAATTGGCTGCTTCTAAAGGGCAACTTACGCAAGCAATTTCAATTTATTCTCGTATTCTTAAGAAAGACCCTACCCACTACCCAGCACTGGTTAATAGAGGAATTTTATGGGAGAAGTTGCCGGCGAAAGATGCTAAAGAACGCGCTAAAAATCGCAACTTGGCAGAACAGGATTATTTGGAAGCTATCAAAATTAATCCTAAAGTGCCGGAAACATATAATAACTTAGGGGCTCTTTGCACAGATACTAAACGCAATTTAGATGCTGTTTATTATTTTACTGAAGCAATTCAGCTCAGCCCGCGGTATTTTACAGCTTTAATGAATCGCGCTATTGCAAATTATAATTTGGGACGTGCAATGGCCGCTTTAGAAGATTTTAACAGAGCAGATAGCATTCGTCCAGGAGATCCGACGTTATTACTCAATCGTGCGTTGGCTTATTATGATATGGGGCAATATGAAGCAGCGGTGGAAGACCTGTCCCACTTGATTGAAATCGACCCTGATAACGCACGTGCTTATTTAGAGCGTGCTCGTTCTTTTATCCGGATGGGATACCCGGCCAACGCCTATGCTGATTTAGAAGAAGCTGTTACGATTAAACCCTCCTACGCATTGGCCTACTATTATATGGGGGATTTAATGTTCCGCCGAGGCGAGAAAGATTATGCCCTAGGGCTTTTAGTAAAGTCTAAAGAATTAGCTAATCAGTATGCTCCTACATACGAACTCATGGGAGATATGCTGGCCGTGGATGATCCGGTTTCTGCTGTTTCTAACTATACAGTAGCCAAAAAATTAAATCCGGAAAATGCCCGTCGTTACGATGCAAAAATTCGTCTGATGCGTACCGAACAAGGACGGGAACGGGTGCTAGCTAACCGTTTTTTCCCGCGCTAAAATGATACATACAACCCAGCCTGATAAACAATACCAGTTGGCGGCTTTTCGTGTGCCTGCTAGGAAATTCTCTTATCGGTTTTTGCTTTCACTGTGTTTGTGCCTGTTAATTTTGCTTTCACTGTCGTTGCGTTCTTCCAGTATGGGTATTTTTACGTTAGTATTAATTAACGTAGCATTTTGTGCAGATGTTTTTTTCCGTTGTGCGTGGAAGGACCTTGTTCATTTAAAATGCAGCTTTGCTGTCTTGGTTAGTTTATCGGTAGGGGCTGGATTCCTATATTCCGCTTTTAATACTTTTCTTACTAAACCTTTGGCGGGGCCTGTAGCGGATGTGTATGTATACATATCTTGCCTGCTCACGCTGGCTCTTTGGGTACAATATCGCAGTATTCACTTGCAGGAACGCACTTCTGTTTTTATTAAAAAAATAGATGATTTTTTGCCTAAGTCGGGCCGTTTATGCCAGGACAATAAACAGCGCATGGTTTTTGTTAATGAACTGAAAGTGGGGGACCGCATTCGTGTGAATCCTGGGGAGCGGATTGCTTGTGATGGTATTATCTTGCAAGGAAATACTTCTATAGACGAACAACTGATTTCTGGAAATATTTTACCTACAATTAAGCAGCAGGGGAGTGTAGTATACGCAGGGACTCTTAACAAAACGGCTCCTATAGAGGTAGAGGTAACCGCTGGACTGCGTTCTTCAGCGATTATGAGTGTGTTGGATGCAATTAAACAACATGAATTTTTACACAATTATGTACCGGACCGGCTAGATAAAGCAGCTCCCTGGTTGGTTGCTTCTCTAGTATTGGCGGCTGGCGGTACATATGTCTATGTTTTGGCTATGCAGGGTTGGACCAATTGGTTTTATAATTTAGGATTTTTTTGGATTGTATTGGCCCTGGGGTGTCCTCTAGCATTACTTTTTTCTTCAGTATTTCCGGATTTCTTCGTAAAAAAAGGAGCTGCTCATTTAGGAATTATTTTAAATCGTTTAGCGGCATTACAAACCTTTGTCAAAGCCGATACTATATTTTTCGATAAAACTGGGACCCTTACTTTAGGGACTCTTAGCATCGCGGGCGTATTCCCGGCACCGGCCTGTAATGAAAACGAATTAATGACAACACTTCTCACAATAGAACAAAAGGTGGATGGGCCTTTCGCACAAGCGGTGCAAGACTATGCACAGACTTTGAATTTGACGGCAACAACGATTAAATCCTTTGAAGTAATCCCGGGGCAAGGAGTGTTAGCTCGTACCAAAAAAGATATTTTATTGGCTGGCCGTAAGGCTTGGCTCAAAGAACAAAAAATTACAATTCCATCGTTAGATTTAGGTCCAGAGACCGTGATTTTAGTGGCAAAAAACGGGCGTTATTTAGGCTATGTTACATTAATTGATTCGCTTCGTGAGCGTGCCGCGGAAACAGTTTCTTTTTTAAAACAAGAACAGAAAGAAGTGATACTAATTTCCGGAGATACTGAAAGTTCGGTCCAAGCAGTAGCCAAACAAATCGGTATTGAAAAAACAAATTCTAATGTATTGCCCAAAACTAAAGCGGAAATTATCACTAATTTGCAAGCTTTAGGGAAAGAAGTAGCCATGGTAGGCGATGGATTTAATGATATTGTTGCCTTATTAAAGGCGGATACGGGCATTCTGTTTTTTTCTTCCAGAAATGTATATAATCACTGGGTAGATATTCTTATTAAAAAGGATGACTTGTTTGTTCTAGCAGATTTATTTAAAATAGACAGTAGCTTGCATCGCGTAGTACGCTACAATATAATAATGGTGGCGCTGCTTCAGGGGTTATTTATAATCGCTTTATTTTGGTGGCCGGACTTATTGGCGCGGTGGCAGGCTATTTTAGGGATTTCGTTAGTAGGTATTATTTTTGTTTTATTATATTCTATGAGGTTATTAAAAATTCGATGAAACACAATGAAATTGATTTTGGATATACATCCGACCATGCCCGTAAAAATGCGGATGCGGTTTTGCCGGAAATTCAATGCTGGCCTAATCAGTACAAACGAGATTACGATATTAAAATTGAATTGCCGGAATTTACGTCTGTTTGTCCTAAAACAGGACTGCCGGATTTTGGCGTTATTACGATTGAGTATATTCCCGATGAATTATGTTTGGAGTTAAAATCGCTAAAATACTATTTGTTAGAATATCGCGATATGGGAATTTTTATGGAGAATATTGCTAACAAGATTTTAGATGATGTGGTAAAGGCGTGTAAACCGAAAAAAGCGACTGTAACGGGTGTTTTTACCCCTCGCGGTGGTTTGCGTTCTGTTATCACTGCTAAGTATGAGAAAACAAAATGAATAAAAAAATAGGTTTTTTTCTGTTCTTTTTAGGTTTTTTATTGGGTCTGGCGGTAATGCGTATATGGGATATGAACCAGAAGTCCCCTGCCGAATCACGAGTTGTTTTCGCTTCTGATGATTTGGAGGATATGCCTGCAGATATGATGGATTTGTCTAAAGCGACGGAAGTGGAGGGGGATATCTCTTTAGCCGAAGCTGAGGAAGCACAACAGCCTTTACCGGAATCGCAATTGGCAACAATGCATCTACCGGATATTAAGTCCATTGTCCCGCGCACGAAAAATGCGGATAAGATGGAAGAAGACATTTTGAAAACAACGGGCGTTCCCCTAGAGAATATTATTCATAAGGCTCCATCCGTAACACAGCCATCAACAGAAATGCCTCAAGAAAAAAGCAGTATTTCTATGATAGCGGCACCTGCGGAAGTATTACTCATCAAGACGACGGATGAATACAAGGCATTTAAAAGGCGAGCCCGCGGTAGCTATCCGGTGGCGGATTTTTCCAAGGAAAATGTACTAGTCCTTGAGTCTGCCAGTAATTTACCGGATAAAATGTTTGAAATACAAAAAGTAGAGGAAAAGAATGGAAAGAGATTCGTTATTTACCGGGTCAATATTTTTGGCTTAGATAAAAAAACGAATACACATAGTGCCGTATTAATTTCCAAACAAGATTTACCTATAGAACTAAAACAAGTATTGTAACAAGTGTGAAGAACTCAATGGGCGAACTGCTTTAACAGTCCGCCCATTTTTTTTGGAAATTGCCTAGAAGCCAGCTTATTTTTTGAGCAAATTGGCCGAGGGTTTAAAGCGTACCTTCGGTTTAGCCGGGACCTGTACCTTTTCCCCAGTTTTTGGGTTATGGCGCATTACAGGGCGGGCCATTTTCAAGTGAAAGGACCCAAAATTGCTAATAACTACTTTCCCGTCCCGTTTTAAACCGTGTTTAATAATTTCAAAAACCCGATCTACAGACATTTTAGCTTGTTTTTTATCTAACACTTGCCGGGTTAAATGGCGGATCACATCATCTTTATTCATATCATTTCCTTATTTTAAAAATGGATTGCGTGCAATCAACATTCTTTCTATTTATTGCCGCGGTTGATAAATCCCATGGCGTGTAATAATACATGCGGTTGAGCCCCTTGGCAAACAATCTGCCAAATAGCATCTAGGATGGGAGTTTTTAAATTGTTTTTACGCGAAATATCATATACACTTTGCACGGAGTTAACGCCTTCGGCGATAGTTCCCACTTCTTTTTTTGCCTCTTCTAACGATAGACCCGCCCCCAGCTTTTCACCTAATCGCCGGTTGCGTGAAATGGCGGACATCCCCGTTAAAATAGCATCTCCGAAGCCTGCCAAGCTGTACACTGTTCCGGCTCGACCGCCTTGGCTGACTAATACATCATTCATTTCTTGTAAAGCTTGGGTGATTAGCGCGGCCTTAGCATTTGCGCCATCTCCTATCCCGTCAATGACGCCGCAACCAATTGCCAACACGTTCTTAATGCCGCCCCCGTATTCAACGCCCCGGCGGTCTTGCGCCGGAACTACAATAATAGGATCGCCACTCATAATTTGCGCCACTTCATTGACCAAAGTCGGGTTTTTCCCGGCCAACATAATTTTGGTGGGTACTCCTTGAGCGACTTCCAAAGCAAAACTAGGCCCGGAAAAGGCAAGTACCTGGTCTTTTAATTGGGGTAACTCTTCTTCTATTAATTCGCAAATTGTTTTAAAAGTGGCCCCTTCAATGCCTTTGGAAGCACTTACCACCGGAACTACGCGCCCGGCGAGTAAGGGTTTTAATTGTTCCCGGCAAAACGCCCGGATCGCTTTGGAAGAAATAACAAAAATAATTAAATCAGTATGATCTACGGCCTCTGCCACATTACCTGTTAATCGAATATTATCGTGAATTTTGAAGTTGGGAATGTTGGGGTGGCGTCCCATCGTTTTGAGTACATTGAGTAGTTGCTCATTATATTCCCATAAAGAAACAGAATAGCCTTTTTTTGCTAAGTGTTGGGCGATGACACTTCCCCAAATACCTGCCCCAAAAACGGTAATTTTATTAACTTTCATATTATTTTCTCTTTTTAGCACCATCTTCAAACTTGAGTTCTTTTTGTTGCAAGAGACGTTTAATATTCGGAATATGTTTATAAATAACTAACGCACCAATAGCAGTTACCATCAAATCTACGGACAGCGGATGATTCCCAATAAAATAACTGGAGAGGGGCAGAACAATACAAGCGCAGATGGAACCGATAGAAATACGTCCCCATTTGGCTACGCAAGCTACAAAGGCGGCAAAGGCCAGCGCAGTAGGAATAGGAAGTAAAGCGGCAAAAACACCTGCGGAAGTAGCCACGCCTTTCCCGCCGCGGAATTTTAGATAAATGGTCCACATATGGCCTAAAATAGCGATTACGCCACACACAATGGCTACCCAATAGTCTTCCGGGCAATAATGCCGGGCTAAACATACTGGGATAAATCCTTTGAGCGCGTCGATTAAAAAGGTGGAGATTCCAGCCCATTTCCCGACCGTGCGGTACACGTTGGCGGCACCCGGATTTCCGGAGCCGTGTTCGCGAATGTCAATGCCCATTACGCGTTTTGCAATCAAATAGCCCGTGGGAATAGAGCCGAGTAAATAACTAAACACAACCAAAACGAGGACTTTTATAATCATATAACTTATTATATTATATTTGAGTCCCTTGCAACAGGTAATTTATCCGAAAAAAGTGGTTTTTTTTGCGTTTTTTATGTACACTAATACTATGAAAAGGGCACTATTTTGTTTTTTATTTGGATGTATGGTAATTACTTCTTTCGCACAAGAAAATTCTGCTAAGGTGAAAGAAAATGCCTTTTTGCTTCAAAAAGAAATTGAGATTTGGCGTACGGATCAAAGCGCTTCTCCGAAGGTAAAAGTATACTCTTGCCAGGCGGTGCGGCTAGATGCGAATTGGTTTTTAACGGCGGCCCACTGTGTATATAATACATGTAGTGGTTCTTTGCCGTGTACCATTCAAATTACACTGGCTGAGGCGTCGTTACGTCAACAGGTGCGAATTTCTCATAGTACGCAAACTCCCAGAGTATTTATCTACCCTGGTTTTTATCCGGGGCAAAACCGTATTAGCAGTGTAGATGTGGCTTTGATTCGTTTAGACCCGTCCAGTGCTGATTATGATTATGCGGCCTTGGAAGAAGGAATATGGCAATCCGTTACCCCAGAACAATTTAAAAAACAGTTAAAGTTGGACCCGGAAACAAAAGCCCAATTAGCTGCCAAAGGGGCCTTGCTGGTTAGTTCGGCTAATTTACCTAATTCGCGTCTTCTTCCTCGTATTGTAGTGCCTAAAATGCAGAATGGAAGTTTGTCTTACTTGGTATCTCCTTCTTTGGAGGTGTATTTCGTATCTAAGCTCCAACACTTTATTTCGCCCAGTTTTGGGGTACGGCGCGGGAATTCCGGTGGGGGGGTGTTTACGACCACGGGTGATTTGGTGGGATTAGTTTCTTCCCTCTTGTATGCTCCAGATGGTAGCGCTTCCTTCCAGGATGATGAAGGGAAGACCATGCTGACTTTGAGTAATGCCCACGGTTACTTTTTATTTACCGGGTTTAATAGTAGTACCTTGAATTTTATCCGCAACCATGTGCCTAATTTACGGACGGTAAGCGCGGAGGGTGGATTTGCAACTCCCACAGAAAAAGACTTCCAAAGCATTGTGCGCAGTATTAACAGAACGCCCATGTCTTTTTAGATTAATAATATTTTAGTTGGAAACGTGGGAAAGAATTTCCCACGTTATTTTTTTGCTGTCAAAATCGGTGGCAGAGTGCAAAGAAATACGTTGGGCATTTTTATATCGATTGAACCACGTGCGTTGGCGTTTAGCGTATTGCCGGGTCAGCGTGGTAATTTTTTCCAGGGCCTGTTCTCGGGAAAGCTCATGCTGTAAAAATTGAATTGCTTGAGGATAACCCAAACTTTTCAGGGCAGGCGTAAGGGGAGAATAGCCTTCAGATAATAGAGAAGCTGCCTCTTCACACATTCCGTTAAATAGGTGTTCGGTGCGCGTTGCGATACGATTTGCCAGTAGCTCTTTGTCCCAGTCCAAATATACCCAATGGGCCGAGTCATCCGGTAATTGGAAAAAGGAACCGCTTTTTAAGGCGCTGGCCGGCTGTCCAGTCAGCATAAATATTTCTAAAGCACGCATTGTTCGCTGGACGTTGCCGGGGGGAATCTGCGCGGCTGAAACGGGATCCTTTTGCTTGAGTAAGTGGTGTAATCCCTCTTTCCCTAAGTTATTTAGCAAGGTTTCCAGTTGGGCGCGTGTGTCCGGCGTTCCGGCTGGCAATGTGTCCATGCCCACAAAATAGGCATGCAAGTACAGCCCCGTACCTCCCGCAAAGATAATTGGCGTGTTGGGATAGGCGGCTATAATACGACGTACTTGTGTACAAAAGGAGGAGGCATTAAAAGTATCTGTTACCTCCAGAAAATCGACCAAATGGTAAGCAATTCCATCCACTAAATACTGGCCTTCTTTCCAGCAGCCAGCGGGTTTGGCGGTTCCTATCGTGAGGCGTTTGTAGATTTGGCGTGAATCCGCGGAGATAATAAGACCGCCAGTTTGACGGGCTAATTCCAACGCAAGTTCTGTTTTGCCCGAAGCTGTTGGGCCACACACAACAATAGGTTTCATATTTATATTGTACCTTATTGTAGGGATAAGCTATAAAGGATAAGAAAGACAACCATTACTTTACCGAAGGTTACATCGGCAGTTATCCATAGTCAATAGTTTTCAGATAAAAAAATCCCCGGGTGTAACCCGAGGATTTTTTTATGAACGAGGTTCTTTATTTTTCTTCAAAAAAGCTGTCGTCTTTTTGAATTTTATTGCAAATTTTATTGCATTTGCACTTCGGATTACATACATCCGGCAGTTTTAATAAAATGCGGGTGTCGCAATCATTAAAGTCATCTGCCATCTCGCTAATGAGTTTGGCATCCTTTTCATCCATTTTGGTAAACTCAATACCGATCGTGTATACATTCTCGCGTTGTTTTACCCAGGCCAGCCGTGCTTGCACTTCCATTTTATTGGTGCCGGGGAGTTGTAAGCTGATGGAAAAATGATCGGCTAGGGGTGCACCTAAAAAGCTAATCATTCGCATCCCGGAAGCAGACAAGTCCGCCAAAATAGCGACCAGTGATGTTTCTTTGCCATCTTCAGTTCGGTAATGCAAATTCACGGGTTCAATTAAATTGCTGATTACCGGCATACGCGGATGACGGCGTTTTTCAGAAAAATTTTTCTTCATAGTTAATCCCTCGCAAATAGTAAAGTTTCATCGGCTTTTTCAATTTCCACACGAACTACACTTCCTACTGAATATGTCTTGCGCGTTTTCACCCAAAAGCTGCCCGACGAACGGCCCTTGGTTTGGCTTTCCATCAGCACTTCTTGAACAGTACCGACTTGTGCTTGGTAGGCCGCTTGCGCTAACCCTCTTACTTTATTTAACAAAATATCCAGCCGTTGTTCCAGTATATTTTGATTTAATAATTTCATTTGAGCAGCGGGCGTGCCGGGCCGGGGGGAATATTTATAGCAATAAGCCGTGGAAAAGCCGGCAGCATCTACCAAAGAAAGTGTTTGTGCAAAATCTTCTTCCGTTTCCGTGGGGAAGCCAACAATTAAATCAGTGGAAATTTGAAAGCCCACTTCTTTGAGTGCTTGAATTTTTTCCAGTAAAATTTCGCGGGTATAGCCGCGTTTCATCTCAGCTAAAACCTTGGATGATCCACTCTGCGAGGGAAGGTGCACATGGCGTGCAATTTTTGGGTTATCTTTAATAGCGTTCAAAAATGCCGGGGTAAAATAAATGGGGTGGGGACTGGTAAAACGGACACGTTGCACACCAGGTATTTCGCTGGTTTTATTAAGTAAGTCGGCAAAAGAAACAGCCCCGTCGGTATACGCATTTACCGTTTGGCCCAGGAGCATAATTTCTTTTGCTCCGTTAGCTGCTTTATGTCGTACTTCTTCTAAAATATGTTCATGGGATAAACATTTTATAGGACCACGCACGGTAGGAACAATACAGTAAGTGCAAGCAAAATTGCAACCGCGCATGATAGTTACGTATCCGGTTAGCCCGGGTTGCAGAGGTTCCCCCTGGGGCCCTTGCGAAGGGAAAAAGCCGCTTTGATCCAACGTGTCTCCAAATTGTTCAATTTCTTTAGCGCCTGACAAAATGTCTAAAAAAGGGAATTGCTTTTTTAATTGTTTTCCAAGACGTTGGGCTGCGCAACCTGTAAAAATAATACGGCGGTTTGGCTTTTCTTTTTTCCAGGAGCCTAAGCGGCCTAAGAACGATACGGCACGGTGTTCGGCATGGTCTCGTACGGTACACGTATTGATCAGCACTGCATCGGCTTCTTCTAAATTTTCAGTGGCACAAAAACCACGCGCCGCCAACTGAGCAAACATCTCTTCAGAGTCTGCTAAGTTCATTTGGCAACCGTACGTTTGAATGAATACTTTTTTCATGGAAAAAAAGATGGCGGCCCTTATAATTGGCCGCCATCGGTTGGACTAAAATAAGTTGCTGATTTTTTTGATATTTTCGGCCAAAGGTTGGGCGAGGTGAATCTTAATTGCACGGCGTCCTTTCGATTCCAACGCTTGGAAATCACCCAGCGCTTGCGCATTGCACAATTGACCGAACGTATATTGTTGGCCCGGGATTTTGATATCAGCTTCCGGGTTGGCAGATAAAATCAAAAATACACCGTTATTTCCATCCCCTTTGTGTAATTGTCCGGTAGAGTGTAAGTAGCGGGGGCCATAGCCAAACAGAACGGCACGTTTGGTGCGTACCATGATTTTATCGCGCAGGGCAAGCAGCGCGTCATCTACTTCTTTGGAAGGGAATACGTATGGCAAAATAGCTACGTAATCGTTGCTTTCCAAGAGAGAATAAATGTCCTGGGCGAGGGTGTCCAATTTCACTTGTCCGCTAATATCTTTAGATACCAAAATAGGAGCTGAAATGGAATCGGGAATATCACCGGCAGCCAGTTTGGTTAGCACGTTTTTGGTCATTGTTTTAGCTTCTTGGACGTTAGGTTGGTCAAACGGATCAATAGCCAAAATCGCACCGGCCGCAGCCGTGGCAATTTCCCACAGTAAGAAGAGAGCACCCAAATAATACGTATTTTTAATTTCAATGGTCAAAACTGGATAGCTGCGTTCAGCCAATTCCTGGGCGATGGCTTTGACACGTTTGTCATCATCACTCCCGGTAGACAAATGAACGAAGTAGCGGTCTTCCCGGTAGTCAAAATTGGGGTGTAAAATCTCCCCAGTTACCGGGACAACGCCCTTCCCTTCTTTCCCGGTAGATTCCGCCACCAGTTGTTCGGCCCACAAACCGAAGGTAGCTAAATCGTTTGGAATAAGGAGGGTTAGTTTGTCTTTGCCGTGATTGACGGCGCAGGCTCCCATAAAAGCACCCAATTTTACAGCCGCATTTTCTTTAACGGAGGCTTCGGGACCAAAGGTGGCAGCTTCTTCTTTGGCGATTGTTAAAATTTTCTTTACGTCTATCCCCATGATGGCGGCCGGTACAATTCCGAAGAAGGACAGAGCCGAGAAGCGGCCCCCAATGTCAGACGGGTTGATAAAAGTATGGCGAAAATTATAATCTTTTGCCAATTTTTGCAATCCGGTATTTTCATCCGTGATAGCGGCAAAATTTTGGCCGGGTTCTTTAACTCCCGATTTTTTCACTTCATCAAAAAAGTAGGCAAATTGGGAAGAAGGCTCTACCGTGCCTCCAGACTTGCTGGCGAAAATAAATAACGTTTCTGCCGGATTAATACGTGCCCGGGCGGAAGCAACCCAATCCGGATGTGTGGTATCCAAGACGATTAATTCCGGCCAACCCTCTTGTTTACCAAAAACAGTACGAAATACTTCCGGCGCCAAAGAGGAACCACCCATTCCCATGACTACACAGTGTTTGAAATGCGTTTTGACGTCCTGCGCGAAGGAGGTGATCTCATCTAAACGGGCGAGTGTCCAATCATACACTTTTTGCCAACCTAAAAATTTAACAATAAAATCTTGATGCTCTTTATCTTGCTTCCACAGCGAGGGATTGCGAGTCCAGAATTTGGTGTTAAATTCCAGATTTTCTAATTTAAATGCTCCTTCACGAATAATTCCTTCAGCGAGGGGGGTTGTTTGTGTATTCATACGTTTATCATCCTTGTTGTAAGTAAAGACTCACGGTCTTATTTAAAATTAGCTTCTTCAATTGCTTTTACTTTATTTAAACGGACTTCATGACGGGTACCCGTCAAAAAAGAGGCGTTTAGAAATCGTTTGGTTACTTCTTCGGCTACGGACGGACCAATCACACGTGCTCCTAGACAAAGCACATTTAATCCATCGTGTTCTACCGCTTGCGTGGCTGTGTAGGCATCGTGACAGACACAGGCGCGAATTCCTTTGGTTTTATTGGCAGTAATACATACGCCTACGCCCGAACCACAAATTAAAATGCCGCGATCGGCCTGGCCACTGGCAACCAATTGGGCTACTTTATTTGCATAATCGGGGTAATCGGCTCGCTCACAACTGTACGTTCCGCAATCCTCAATTTCGTGCCCCAATTGACGCACCTGCGCCATGACGGTGTCTTTTAACGGGAATCCTGCGTGATCACAACCAATTGCTATTTTCATACTAATACGCTTGATCTACCAAATCGCACATGCAGTGCCCCATAAAAATATGGCAGGCTTGAATGTGAGGTGTATCTTTAACCGCCACGATTAGCGGTAAATCGCAAACTGATTTAATGGTTCCACCGTCTTTGCCTAAGAAACCAACGGTAAAACATCCTTTTTGTTTTGCTAAAGCCAAAGCGAGGTATACGTTTTTGCTGTTACCCGAAGTGGAAATCCCGATGACGACATCTCCCTTTTGCGCAAACCCATCAATTTGGCGAGAGAAAACAACGTCATATGAGTAATCATTACCAATAGCTGTTAGCGTAGAGGAGTTGGTGTTTAACGCTAGCGCGGGCAACGAGGGACGTTCTTTTTTGAATCGGCCCACAAATTCCGCTGCTAGATGTTGGGCGTCGGAGGCACTCCCTCCGTTACCCATAAAAATTACTTTATGGCCCTCTTTAAAGGCTTTGATTACCTGGGCCGCCAGTACTTCCACCTGGTCGGCTAAGTTTTCCTTAACATACGTTACAGCTTTAATCAATTCATCTGCCTGAGTTTGAACAAACATAATTTTCTCCCGATCAAATTTTTTCTACCGTACTTTTTTCGACCCATCCTTTTAAACTTTGCGACTTGACTATAACTTCGTACCAATCATCTTTTTCATCTTCAATAGTCAGTAAATGCCCTTGGGCAATACTGGCGCTGGCTGGGAAATTTGTTCCCGGGCCGCTACGTATTTCAGCTACCGGGGTAGCTACTACGGCCAAAGGTTGATTGTCTTGCTCGGTGCGTGCATACCACCAGCCTGCGCAAATAACAAGTAAACTCCCAGTAATCAAAAGTACCCAGCGGCCTCTACGTTTAAGAAGCCATAGACAGACATACAGACACACTAACCAAAAAAGAGCAAATAAGAGTCCTGTCAACTCTGGCAAGGATAAACTAAAGAAAGCCCGGTGTAAAACTTCCGGCACGCCGGTTGGGACTAATCTTTCTCCTCCGCTTGCCAAAGTCAATGATAAATTATGGCGTATATCCGGGTCCCGTGGATTTAGCTTAAATGCGCGGTAATAATTAGCGGCCGCTAATCCCTTGCTACCCATTTTAAAATAACAGTTACCTATATTGTAGTAAACAAAAGGGTCATTTGGGTGATTTTTTAGTGCTTTTTCATAGAGGCTTAGCGCCATGGACAACCGGCCCTGTCGGTACAATTCTTCTGCTTGGGGGAGTGTATCCTGCGCAAAACAGGGCACTGCATAACCTAAGAGAATTAAAAATATAAAAAATCCATGCCTCATTTTGTTTCCTCCTCAATGAGAACCAAAACATCCAGCGCTTGGGCAGAGAGATCCATGGTGCTTTGGGCACCTAATTCAGCCGGAGCAAACCGGGCGGCATCCAGCCGTTGCCAGAGAAGGGAAAAAGCCTCAGCGGTCGCTGGGCGCACTCCCTTTTTAGCTAACGCAGTCGTAATTTCTTTTAAAGGAAGACTGCCTGTATTTATTCGTAATTTCTCTTGTAAATAAGTCGCGACAGCTTCCGCCACTTCTGTTTCAGCCTGGGCTTTTTTAAGTTTAGTCCGAGCAGTCGTAAAAGCTTTGCGTTGGGAAAGTGATTTTCGCCCAAAGGAAGCAAACAGCACACAACACGCGACTAGGCCTAACATCAGCGCATTGATTATTTTCCACTGGCTTAGTTGTGCTAACCAGAGTTCCTTGGGAGCGTAGCTTGTTTTCAGATAACGCACATCTTGTCCCAAAGTTTGGAAACCACTTCCGATAGTATGATTTGCGGCGAAATCAAAACTTTTTTCTGTTTGGGTAGATGGAGTTACCGTAATAGAAAGCGGTTGCGTAGTAAGTGTGAGATATTGATTCTTCCCCGGATGGAAATAAGACCATTCCAAAGGGGGAATTGTGTAAATCCCCGAAGCGACAGGTACGAGCACTGTTTTAAAGGTTTTATAACTTTGAATTGTATTGTTAGCGCCGGGAATATTGCCGGAAACAGCCGCTGCCGGATAACTCTTAAATCCATCTATGTTAGGAAAAGGGAAATCCCGAGTCGATTTCAAATTAATGGGTCCACGGACGGTGGCGGTCAAATTGACGGCTTCTCCGGCTTCTACCTTAGCCGGTTGAACGGACGCATGAAACGTATATCCCTGGCCAACGGCACCATAAAATGAGGCCGGTTGACCGGAGGGTAGTTGACGAATGTTGACAGAGATAGGTGAGGAAACTGACTTTCTTTCTTCTCTCATAGCCGAACCGAAAAACCGGTCCAATGCAGATAGCGGCGACATACTTACATGGTAGGTAACAGTGGCTGAGCCGATAGTCGCAGGGCCAGGTGCTGCTCCCATGAGCAAATAACGCTGTTCTTGGTAGCGATATAAGACGCCATTAATGCTTTGTGTCCCATCAACGGAACCTGCATCTTCCAAAAATAGGTTGGAAACCGTTGGTTTTTGATAAGGGGCATCGTAAAATGCTTGGGAATAGTAAAAGCGGATGGCCAACGTAAATTCCTGGTTTACATAGGGGTTTTGATTACTAACAGCGGCTATTGTAAAAAAGGGTTCTCTGTGTTTAGAAGCTTGCGTGGCCAGAGAATATTCTAAAGGGGGCAAATTAGCTGATATTTCTTGTTCTTGATTGGAAGAAATATTTCCGTCGGGAGAGACCGACTGTATGGGAGTGTTTTGCACCGCACTGCTATCACGATAAATACGTATTTGGATAGGTTCTGTTTTGTAGGTATTCCCCTCGTAGTTAAAAGTTACCGGACCAATAGTTGTTTTCCCTACAAAACGTGGCAACAAAGTATAACGAAAAAGCAACGTATTATTTCCGTTAATAGAGCTTTGATTTACTTGGCGGGAATACACATTAAAAGCAGGCAAACTAGGTAATTGCGGCATAATCAAATTACCCTTGGTCCCAGATAATCGAACAGTAAGCGTTAATTCATCATCCAGCGTTAAGGCAGTTTTATCCGTGGTTGCAGTAAGAAGCACCTGAGCTGCCGCCGGGATGGTAAAAAGAAGAAATAATATCAAAAACGCTATTTTTTTACGCATATTACCAATCTTTCTCTACGAGATTTTCATTAGCCGCCCCCGTTTGGGTAGTAGGCTTATGTTCATTTTCCCGGGCCATTTGCATGACACGCTGGGCCGCTTCCTTTTCTGAATCTTGGGAAGATTGCTGTTGCTGCTGCTCTTGTTGTTGAGGCGAATTACCCGCCTGATTTTCTTGATCTCCCTGTTGTTGATTGGAAGAGGAATCATTTTGATTTTGTTTATTTTGATCGTTTTGATTATTTTGGTTTTGCTGTTCTTGTAACAAAATTTGCAAATTGTGAATAGCCTCTTTATCTTGGGGATTCTTTAGAATAGCCTGGCGGTAAGTTGCAATGGCTTTTTCTTTCTGCCCTTCCCGGTAATACGTATTACCTAAATTAAAGAGTGCATCTTGATTGCGTACACTTTCTTGCTGTGTCACTTGCTTGAACGCTGCTTCAGCCGCTTTGTAATCCTTTAGATAATACGCAGAAGCCCCGGCACCGAAAGCTGCATCTTGGTTTTGCGAATCTTTTTGTAGTATTTCGTTGTATTTAGCGAAAGCTTGACCGTATTTTTTGTGTTGGTATAGTTTCCCACCTTGGCGCAAATCTCCCTGTACCCCGGCTATGAGGGGAAAAGAGATCAGCAAAAGAGGTAAAAAAAGTAGTTTTCGCATAAGAATATTGTACCTTTTTTAGGGCGTTTATGCCGTTGGTTTTAGTAGGGATTTACGCCGGCCCAGCGGCCAAAATAAATAAACAGCTAAAAGTAGTATGGCCAGTATTAACGGAAACTGATAACGGTTTTTGTATACTGCATGCCGGGATGTGCTGGAAGTGGTTTTATCCAACTCCCGTACCTGGTTTTCTACCAGAGAGGCTACTTGGGCAGGAGAAGTATACGGAATATAGGCTCCTCCCGTTGCTTTAGCCAGTTCCAGCAAGGTTTTATCATCTAGTTTAGAAACTACGGTATTTCCCTGTTTATCCTTCTTGTATTCTAATACGCGGCCGGAATTATCCACTTTGTCCGGGATAAGCGTTCCTTCTTTTGTTCCTATTCCAATGGCAATAATTCGAATATTGTTTTTTACGGCAATGTCTGTTGCTTCTTCCAATTCTTTGGGGGAATGATCTTCCCCATCCGTTAGCAAAATAAGCGCTTTTTTTCCAGGATACTTAGAAAGTAAATGAGCCGATAAACGTACAGGGGCGGCTAGCGAGGTGCCTGGCAACGGGAGCATATCCGGTTGTAAAGCATTAATAAAATAAGTTAGTGCGTCCTGATCCGTGGTGATAGGACATTGTGTATAGGCTTGTGAAGTAAAAGCGATTATCCCAATGCGCTCTTCTTTTAAATTGCTAATCAGCATACGCAACATCGTTTTAGCATTTTCCAAACGATCTGGTTTAAGGTCCTGGGCGCGCATAGAGGCAGACACATCTACCGCAATAATGGTTTGGGCGAAATTACCCTGCGCTTCTATAATTTCAGTGCCCCATTGGGGACCGGCCAAAGCTACAAATAAAAAGAAAACAGCACCTAATAGACAAACGTTTCGCCAACGGCTGACTGGCCGTAACGAAGCGGTTAGTTTGCCATAGGCTACGGGGGAGAATAAAGCGTGGATAACACGGTTTTTAAGCGTTGCTCCCAACCATAATACCAGTAGCACCGTAAGAAGAACCGGAACAGACCCTAGCAAAAATAAAGGATGTGCAAATAACTCCATAATTAAGGCACCTTAATCAAAAAGATTTTTTCAAATACTAATCCCAATAATAAACAACAAAGCGCAATGAACAAGAAAGGATGATAAATATCTGTGCGGTTAATGCTGGAACTGGGCGCGAATGCTGTTTTTTCCAGTTCATTAATCGTGTCATAAATTTTTTCCAATTCCGCTTCATTTTTAGCTCGATAAAATTTTCCACCGGTCAGCTGCGCAATTTCCATCATAAGCCCTTCGTTGATTTCATCAGCTTGGTTGGAATAAGGATTGTCCCCGGGGGCGCTGGCCGTTCCGATCGTGTAGACCCGTATCCCATACGCTGCCGCGGCTTTCGCTGCCAGTAACGGTTCAATGGTCCCGGCGTTGGAGTCTCCATCGGTCAATAGGATGATGATTTTGCTCTTGGCTTTGCTGTCCTTCAAGTGATTGGCAGCTACCGCGAGGGCATCCCCGATGGCAGTATAGTCCGGGTTTACAATTCCTAAAAATAGAGAAGAAATATACTCTTGTAATGCTTCATGGTCTAGGGTAAGGGGGGCTTGCAACATAGCCACCTTGGCAAACGCTACTATCCCGATACGGTCTGTTAAACGTTTAGCGATAAAACGTTTGGCCGTTTGTTGTGCGGCTACAAAACGGTTAGGATAGAAATCATTTTTTTGCATGGAGGCCGATACGTCCATTAGTAAAATGATATCAATTCCCTCGGTTGGAGGAATGAAGACACGGTCTATATGCACGGGACGTGCTAGTGCGATAGTCATTAGTATTAGGGCCAGGGTATACAAACCAACCGGCATCCAACGAGTCAGTAAAAGACGTAAGGAGGCTTGTTCCACTTGCAGGTGTGTCATGGAATAAATTATATTTCTGGAAAATACGGGACGTAAGAGAGTGTGTATGATAAGAGCCGCCAAGGGGAGGGACAAAAGTAAAAAGGCCCAGGGATGCAAAAACTCTATCTCTTCTCCCCAAAAATGAGTAAAGAGGGCAGCACAGATACTGATAAATGCAATCCCGGCGCTGGTTGCCAATAGGACAGCCCATGCTTTTCCTAATTTTTTAACGAACAGCGAGGCGGCCAACAAACCCAGGAAAAAACACACACTGATAATGAGGAAAAGAATCATTTTTTAGCCTCCGTTTCCAGTTGCGGTTTAGGGGTAGTTTCTTCCACAAAATTACAAAGGAGTTTAACATGCCCGTTCCGCTGGTCTTCGCTAGGGATGGCCCGGGCAAATTTTACTAAATCGCTAGCGGTTAAAACTTCACGCAAGAGCGGTATGAACGGTTGTAATGTTTGTTGGCTTTTGATGCGGTACAGTAGTTCTGTAGAGGTATCAGCCGATACATCCAGTTCAAACCGGCGTTGTAAATACTCACGTAAAATGTCAACGAGGCTAATATAGAATAATTTATACTGGCGGTTTTCCCATAAACCGCTTTGCACCAGTGCATTAATTTTAGAAAGTGCAATCACATGACTTGGGCGAGTGTCCTCTTGGTTTCGCACCAGGAGTTGGTGTTTCTGCTTCATATGGTTGCGCCACAAATAAAGGATGTAGATCAGGGCCGCTGCTGCTAACAGAACCAAAAGCCACGTGAACCAGCTGACGGGAACAAACGGGGAGCGTATTTCGCGAAATTTTTTATCCTTAAAAACTTGAACGGGTGTCACTTCTAGGTAAACAGGCTCTTCGGCCTGGGTCAGCTGGGAATCACCTTGCTTTAGTTGAAAAGTGACTGTAAAAGTGGATTTCCCTAGGGTAAAGGGAATAGCCGTAAATGTGTAGTCGATTGTCCCCGGGGATTTCTGAAGATGTGTCATTTGCTGAATTTCGAAATCTTTAGACAAAGATTTTTCGTCAACCGTTATTTCATAACCCGGGGTGTACGATAGCTGGTATTGCACATTAAAGACTTGGGCAAATGGGACCGACTGCGGGGCTTTCGCCTGGATGACGTGTAACTCCTGTGCATAACCTAGGGGAGAAAGGAGAAAAAGTAAAAATAAGCAGTATTTTCGCATGGCTATCTCCTTAATTTTTTAGCACGTTGTTTAAAAAATGCAATTACGGGGTCAGCCGTATTTTGGGCGGTATCTATTTTAATGGGGGCAATTTTATAGGGATTAAAGAGCCCCTGTAATTGCGCCTCGTGAGCCCGGTGAAAATCCTCCAAACGGGCATTGAGTTCTCCGCCGGAAAGACTAATCAAGTCGGTTAGTCCGGTTTCCGGATCTGTTACTTCCACGCAAGCTCCTACATGAGGAACTTGACGTTCCAGTTTATCTTGCAAAACAACCGGAATTAAATCAAATTTTTTCGCCGCTAATTTAAAGGGAGTAGCAAATTGATCCACCGGAGCTAAAAAGTCGGAAATCAAAATTAAAATTCCCTGGCGTTTAATTACTTTATTCAATGTTTCTAACGCCAGCCCGATATTGGTTCCCTTTTGCTTAGGCTCAAAGGCAATTACTTCGCGGATAAGACGCAGAATATGTTTCTTTCCTTTCTTAGGGGGTACAAATAATTCCACTTGGTCAGAAAAGAGCAACAATCCTACCTTATCGCTATTGGTTAACGCGCTGAAAGCAAACAGAGCGGTTAGCTCGGCGGCAACTTCCTGTTTAAGTTTGTCAGCAGAGCCAAATTGTTGGGAGCCGGATACGTCGCATGCAATCATGAGGGTCAGTTCACGCTCTTCATTGTATTTTTTGATGTAAGGGGTTCCCGTTCGGGCCGTTACATTCCAATCAATGGAGCGAATATCATCTCCTGGGATGTACTCCCGAACTTCGGCAAATTCAATTCCTTGTCCTTTGAATACGCTCAAATACTCCCCGGCAAAAGTTTCAGTAACGAGCTTTCCGGTTTGTATTTCAATTTGGCGTACTTTTTTAAGGATTTCTGCCGTATCCACGGGGTAAACCTCTCTGTTTTACGGTACATCTACCGCGTCGAAAATTTCTTTAACGATTTGGTCGGAAGAGACATTTTCTGCTTCTGCTTCATAAGAAAGCAGTACCCGGTGGCGAAGCACATCTAACCCAATGGTTTTGATGTCTTCCGGCGTTACGTAGCCGCGTCCGTTTAAGAAGGCATACGCTTTGGCGGCCTGAGTTAAGAAAATCGTCGCGCGTGGGCTGGCTCCGTAGGCAATAAAGGAAGCCAGTTTTTCAATGCCGGCGGCCTTTGGGTTTCGAGTGGCAAACACAAGGTCCACGATGTAATTTTTAATTTTTTCGTCTACGTAGATGGTGTCTGTTACGGCCCGGGCTTTTAAAATCATTTCCGGTGTTACTTGCGTATTAAGTTCAATTTTTTGGTGAGAAGCCATGCGCTCTAAGATTAATTTTTCTTCTTCTCTGGTAGGATACGTTACTAACACCTTAAGCATAAAGCGGTCTACTTGCGCTTCCGGCAAGGGATAGGTCCCTTCTTGTTCTACCGGGTTTTGGGTGGCCATGACCATAAAGGGCTCGGGCAATTTATAAGTTTGTTCCCCGATGGTAACTTGGCGTTCCTGCATAGCCTCTAACAAAGCGCTTTGTACTTTAGCCGGGGAACGGTTGATTTCATCTGCTAGCACAAAGTTCGCAAATACAGGCCCCCGTTTCGGATAAAATAATCCGTCCTTAGGATTAAAAATCAAGGTACCGGTAATATCGGCAGGGAGTAAGTCCGGCGTGAATTGAATGCGTTGGAATTGGGCGTGGATGGCTTGGGCCAACGTTTTGACGGCTAATGTTTTAGCTAGACCGGGGACGCCTTCAATTAGAATGTGACCGTCTGCCAGTAACGCCACAAGCATCTTTTCAATGAGTGCATCTTGGCCGACAATTACCTTGCCGACTTCCCGTTTTAAATCTTGCAAAAATAAACTTTCTTGCTGGACTTGTTTGTTAATAGTGGTAATATCCATAATACTCTCCCTTGCGCACCAAAAGAGGTGGCATTTCCTATATTATAGAAAACCATTTGTAGGTTTGGAAGTGATTTTTTAGACTATCTAACGGAGGAAGATTTTATTTCTTTTTCCAAACGTATGTCTTGGTGCACCCGGTAAAAGCAAGAGAACGATAATCCGAAGAGTACGATAGAGGGGATTAACACCGCCAAGAGCAGGAGAAAATGCCCCGCTTTTTTCATATCGTACAGGATTGGTCCCAACACAATTACCAATCCTATCCCTACCATGAGAAGCATCCATCCGGTCAGGCGAACCTCTTTGCGTTGAGAAACGGAATACCGCAGGATCTTTCCGTAAGTGCGATAATTGTGAATTTGATCTTTGACATATTGTACCAAGTCCTTTTCCATGGGGTCGGTAAGATATGAGTTGCGGGAGTGGACATAAGCAGAAAAGTGCTGAAAACGTGGTACAAAATCCAATACCTGGCAAATAAAAGGAAGAGCCCCTACTTGACTAAATGACAGGTCTTTTTCCGGAGAGTGAAAGGTAAGCGTAATCCGGTCAATACATCGGCGAACTGCGCCTTTTCTTCCTCGGCGGATATAAGTAATAACCTCCATTTCAAGCTGGGTATCTTGATAGGGAAAAAAATTTGTTTGGGCAGGGTTGCTGCTTTCAAGTAGCAGTCCTTCTTGTGAAAAAGTCATGAAGGTAAGTTGGGCTAGACCCTTATTCTTGTAATAATAGCGCAGAATTGCAAATGCGGCGGCAAACGGGCCCAGGCAGATGGCGGCTCCCAACGCTAACACGCAAAAAAAGAGGCAAAGATCTTCCTGCCTGGCGGCTTCTAATCCGTTTCGTACGGTTTGTGCTACCGTTGCTATCTCTCCATTCGCCCCATTGTAGAGACAAATAAATCCGGCCACGAATAAAATAGAAGTAATCCACAAACAAATCCACATCAGTTGGTGGTTATGTTGCTCGGGTGTTTTGATTTTAATTCGCATGATTTATTGTAACAAATTACCCGAAGTTTTTTAATTTGCTATGATGATGTTATGGAAAACAAAGGTGAACAAGCAAAACAGCTATTTTTAAACGGATATAATTGCGCCCAAGCGGTACTTGAGGCGTTTGCCCGGGATTTTGGGCTGGACGATCAAACAGCGCTCACGCTTTCCGCCTGCTTTGGGGGTGGTTTGGGACGCCAACGTGAAGTTTGCGGTGCAGTCAGCGGAATGTGTATGGCGCTGGCTTTAAAATATGCGCCGAAAGATCCCGCCAATCACGAGCAAAAAGCCGCTTTTTATGCACGGATTCAAGAAGTATGTAATCGTTTTAAGGAGGAAAACGGCTCTATCATTTGCCGTGAATTACTTGCTTTGCCACCTGGGCCCAGTGTTCCCACGCCCGAAAAACGCACCACTGCATACTACGGGGCACGCCCTTGCCCGGATAAAGTAAAAAGCGCGGCGGCCATTTTGGCAGCCTACTTCCAAGAGCAAGAAGCTCCTGCCCACGAATCTTAATTCTCTGGCTTATTAGTTAAACAATCATCTTTTGGGGCTAGTTGTAAAATACGATTTATGCGTTTTTGGGAGAGGTATATGGTCAAGTTTGCAAAAGAAGCCTTTCCCAAAAATATGTTTCCAAAGAAGTTGGCTGATTGGGAAGCAATGGGCAAATTTTCAATGGTCAAAGGATGAATGAGGAAGAATTTGGATGTCTTAAAAACATACAAGTGATAAGGCAAAATAACCCCTTTGCCCAGGTAGCTTACAATCAGTTTATCTTCGTAAATATCTACTTTTAACGCATTTTTAAATTGGAAAGGAAATCGGGTCGATAGTACCCCTGATGCGTGACGAACACTTTCCAGCGGATGGGGATAGATTTTTTTTAGGGAAGCATAATCTTCCGGGAAAAAGAGAGAAACGGTTTCTTTTAATATTTTGAAGATGAGTATCGCAAACGCTACGACAATCCCCAAAACAACGAAGAAAAGAGTTATTTTCATAAGTGCCTCCAAAATCGACTAAAAACCGACCTCCATTTTAATTATCATATGACGTTGCTTTCATTATTCATAGCGGCTCATTTTTTTACTTTTGGACGTTCTTTGAAGAGAAGAAAACGCCGCTCGTCTGGCTTTAAGTAGGAGACGGCGCCCTTCATAAGAACGGGTATAGATGATTTTGCAACTCCCAATGTATTTTTCCCATAAACCTTTAAAAATATCAATATATTTTTTCTTTTGCCCAATGATGGCCGGTACGGAGTGATAATCCAAGGTAACAAAATGACTTAGTGTACCCTTGCGCACAAAAATATAACGGGGATTTTCAATGGGGTCCACGATTTCGCGCATACATTTAATAATTAAATTGTTTTCTTCCGGGGAAACGTTTCCCACGGAAAAAAATACACTGCCGGTTGGGTGTTTTTGGCATTTAATATTCACGCGTTGCAAGCTCGTTTTAATTTGCCCCATAGCGGCTAATGTTTCCAAAACGACAATACCAATTTGGCGAATGATGTTTTCCGGGCTGGAGCAACGCAAGAATTTATAAGTAGGTTTAGCAAGTGCGATTACGAGTCCAATTAAAAAGAGGATAACGGCTGGGTAAAGGCGCATCTGCAGAAAAGGGAGTGACAACGCAAAAGCTAACAATGAGTAGGAAAATACAGTTAGCCAATATCCACCTACATAGTAAAAGGAAGTCATTTTGATGGTTGCGTTGACTCCGGTGCGAAGGGACTTTTCAGGAGCATTATAGGCTTTTACAAATCCTCGGTCCCATAGTTCTCTAGTCCAAGTGCGGCTCTTTGCCCGTTCCATCATGAAAGGATTGAGACTGATAAAGTCTCTTTCTTCAGGAGGCCGCACTGCCCAAGACATTTTAAGCGAGGAGGGTAAAATACGGTCTATCCCATTTTCAATAGAGTAGGGTGCCGCAAGGGACGGAGCTTCGTACCCTTTAAAACGTTGTTCTAATTGCATAAAATCAAACAACTGAAAAATGGGTTCAAAATCTGTCTTGGAAGCGGAAGGCAGCTGTTGCTTCCATTGTTCCCAACCGGACAGTATTTTTATAGAAGCCAGATGCCAAATGTTGGCCACTTTATCCGGATTGTTTTTATCAATACGAATGGCCCGGCCGCGCATTTGGTTAGAAAGCATATACGAACTGACGGTGCTGGATAAGATAAGAGAATTAATGCTGGGGGCATCCCATCCCTCTCCCAGCAAAGCTTGGGTGCCAACGATTGTAGTTAAATGACCCTCGTTAAAAAGTTGGGTAATCAAGTGTACAATGGCGGCCTTTTTGTTGCCGGAGATGGTAATTTTAGTATAGTGCTCATCCCGTTCAAAAGTTTTTAAGGATACATATTCCGTGAGTTTTTCCTGGGCTAAGCGTTTCTCAAATTCAGGGAGCACCGTTTGAGGCAATAAAATAATGGTTCCTGTGAGTACCCCCAGGATAATATCCTGCCTTTCCTTGAGTGTTTGCCATATAGGTATTACACCCAGAGCGGAACAGTCGGTTACGTCGTATTTAATATAATCGGCTAAAATGACTAAACGCAATTTGGGCCCTAAGGCCTCGACCTCCAATTCCACAATTTCCTTGATAGAATCGAGCTTTCCTAAACTGTTGGCAATTTGACGTTTAATTTTAGCACTGTCCCCCAAGTAAATGGCTCTGTTCATGAATATTCCGGCCGCCTTGGCTTTGGCCATTAGGTCTTCCAGGAGTTCCTTGTTATCTTGATAGAAAGAGGCATCTTGCTTGCATAAAATGAACGAAAGAAATAATTTTTGATATTCTTCTTTGAAGGAGGGAATCAACCATTCTTTAAAATCAAAAAATAAACGCAAAAAAGAAGACGGAATCGGTTGCCCGGCTTTCTTTAAAAAGGAAGAAAGCGCAACACTGGTTTTGGGCTCATCCAATAGAGTTTCTTCGGTTGCTTGCGCTAGATAATTTTGCACCGCTTGAATAAGCTCTCGATTTTCCAGGAGATGAGTCATAAAAGAGGCGATGCGTTGAAGACTTTTGCGGATTTCTTCCGACTCTTCTTTGCGAAGTAGTGAAAAATGAATAAAATCTTGATGAGGGCATAAGTCCCCATGTTGTACAAGTTCCGGAATCGAGATGGTTTCGTCAATAGAGCCACACAAACTGCTATAGCGCTCCCATTCGGTGGTATCGGCATCGTAGGGGGGAGTAGCTGTTAACGAAATGGTTTGTTTAGGAGACAGCGTGTCTATCAGATACATTAGGGCTTTCCACCATTCGTTACGCAAATGGTGAGCTTCATCAAAACATAGCAAATCAATATGGGCCTCTTTTAATAGTTGAACGATTTCATCCGCTTTTTCTTTGTTAAAACGGGGGAAATCGTACGTGGCTTCTTGTTCCTCTTCCAGAAGGAGTTCCTCCGCTTCTTCTTTTTCTAGAGGTTCCTCTTTCCCGCAAAAGGCAGCCAGCAGGGCCTGATAGGTTGTAATGGTAATAAAGCGCGGTTTTCGTATATTGGTGGACACAAGATCTTCTTGGGAAGAAGTTAAAAAAGAAGCAATGAGCCGCTGCTTCCACTGGGCGCGGATTGTAATTGTGGGCACCAAAATTAAGGCCGGGCGGTTTAAACGAGCAATCACTTCCAGCCCCAAGGTGGTTTTGCCTGCTCCGGGAGCTGCTACGATATGAATTTTATTATCTGCCAGGTGCAAGGCCAGGCTATCCAAAATGCGCTGTTGATATGTGCGCCAAGTACCACGGAAGTGAAGGGTTTGTTCCATGGACACATTTAAGCATATTCAAAGATTCCACGCTACTAAAAATCCCATTTGAGATCTATCAAACAAACTAAAAGTGTATAGGGAAAAATCCCTAGCCGCATAAGAAATTATGATACAATCAAAATAATGAGAGAGTATCATTTCATAAAGGGAAAATGATGAAAATATTAAAAATGATGATTTTTTTATTAGCGACCAGTTTGCTATTAGGCGCTTGCGCCGTAGAAGGCCCCCAGACGGAGGAGCCGGGAGGCAAAGTCGCAATTGTAGATAATAACCCAGCGTAATAAATTCTCTTATTTGTGCGTTTTCCGTGAAGAATGTGTTGGCAAGCGTTTTCCTTTTAATTTATTATCAAAAATTTTGAGTTTTTCAAAAGTAGTAGAAGTAGATGCAGCGTATTTCTGCATGGGTGTTGACATGAGAAGACTGATTAGAGTAATTCTTGTTGGCTGTTTCTTTGTTACGCAAGTAATGCCGGTACATGCGGTCGTATCTGCCTTTACTGCCAGGCAAGCTGCTGGGCAAATAGCGCAAGAAATTGACCCCGAAACGACTTCTGCGGCAATACAGAAATTTTTAAATCAAGTACAAAATTATATCCAGTCCGTTCAGGCAGAAATCAATAAGCAGAAGGATATTTCAGATGTATTCCCCGAAAAAGTTGGGAAAGAAGATCTGTATGTAATGACCGACGAGGAAAGAGCGAATGGTGAAAAGAATATAGAATTCTTATTTTCTATTTACGATGGAACCGTATTTGAAGGGGGAAATTTACAAGCAAATCAAAAAATGAGGGACGAAGCAAAAGAATATTTAATTCTTTTATTGCCTAGTTATTTTGATTCTTTAAGTAGTGCCCTGCGTGAACAAAGTTTTCAGTTTTTAAATAACTTGATTGACCCTAATGCCTGTAATTTTCAAGGAGAAAAAACACCAAATAAATCTGCTTGTGAAGCTACTTTAAAAGCGGCAGATGCATTAGGGGGGATTTTTGGGGATTTAACAGGACCACAAAAAAACCAAGCTAAACTTAAAGCCTTGATTGAGGCTGGGGCCAAAGGCCCGGCAGCTGCTGCTATTATCCACTTAATTATGCCATTTTTGTTAGGGGATGGAAATTCGGGAGAACTGTCTTTTGAACGAGATTTTTCGGCATGGAATGTAGCAGGTGTTTTTGCGCTTTCTGGATTCTTTGCTGCCCCTGTTTCAGAAGACGTTTGGGCGAGGGGAAAAGATTCCAGTTACTATCGGGCGGGAGGATACGGAAACTATTTTAACGCGTGGGTTGACTTGGGACGAGAGTTGGGTTTTATAGCAAAACAAGGGAAAAATGAGTGGATCAAACAGAGTTTGGATCAAGCCGTAGGCTTATTATTAAACCAAAAAAAGGGAAAACAAACACTCTGGGATTATGTGAAGGCCGTTGAGAACCATAAGGACACGGAAGGCTGGGCAAATTATGCAGATGATTATTGTGACGGAGCAAAAATAGCTGAAGAAAAAATGTCCCCGCCTGGTTCTAATCAGAAGAATGTTCAACAATCGCAGACCTATTCCTGCGAAGCCCTCTTTGATCCTTTATATCCCTTTATAATAGGAGTTTTTTCTACGGGGTATGCTCCCGAACAATTTAAGGAAGATAACAATAGGTACCTATTGGCTTTTTTGCGGCGTTCCTATGGGAGGGGAATGTATAACCTGGAGTCAAAAACGGCTGCCTATATGAATAATTTGATTGCGTTGGGATATTATTCGTTTGGAGGGGAAGTCCCTACAAAAGAAGTTAATGGCCAAGAACAAAATTACACATGTAAGAACGGGGCCTCTTCTTCTACATTATGTCAACATTCCTGGCCTGTTTTTGTTACCAAGGGACAAGGCATACGAGCTATTTATAGTCTTCCCTCTAGTGTGCATACCGTGCTGGCTGTGGAGGGTATTGTGAAATTGGGAATATCCCCCGTTCGTGCTATTAACAATCCAACAAAAAAGATAAAACTTCTCCAAGCGGGAGAACCGGTAAGTGTTTATGGAGGTTGGCGTTTTATCAAGCAGACGGCCAAGCTTACACAATTTGAAAGTTCCCAAAAGTGGGCAAAAATTGAGGTCGAAAAAGCAAAAAAAGCGGTTTCATATTTACAAAAAAAACCTAAAGAAGAAGAAAAGAAAAAAGGCGAAAAAGAAGTCGGAACTGTTTCCGTTGCTACGAAAGGAACGGGCCTCCCCATCCATATAGATCCCATGAAAACTAGCCATCTAAATATGGAGATGCCTAGCAAAAGTGTTGAGCCAACCGAAACAAATTCCACTTCTCAAGAAGAAGGATTAACAGAAGGAAATTCTCGTGGAGGAACACCCCCGAAAAAAACTCATTTAAACGATGTGGAGCCTGTGATTGAGCAATCCAAAATGGATGAAGTTTGGACGGGAATAGTAGAGCCGGCACATTATAACTTGCTAAAACGCACAGCAGAAGACGGTATTAGAACCGTGGCAAGAGCTTTTGGATTAGGAATAGAAAGTTATGAAATGATTGGAAAAGCCTTGATTTCTCGAGTTAAATCGGGTGAAAATTTTAAAGATGCCGTAGCCAACTTGGCCAGTTTAGGGATACGCGTGAGAAAGATGACCCCTTGGTTTATGACGGGAATACTTTATAATGAATATGAGTTTCCCACCCAAAGAAGATGGGAGCCCACTGTAGCAGCCCGGGTTGTGTGGCAACTTGATTTGAATACAGCTCAATTAATGGTGGGCGATGAAAATATAAGAAACATTGTGTACTTGCTAAAGGAAGAAGGTATTTTGAATGAAGAAGGGGTAGAAACTTTGTTATCTTCAACCTCTTCCCTGGTGGGAAATAATCCTCCTTCGCGTGGTTTCCAGGAAGGATTGAGACTTTTGTGTAGAGAAAATCCAAATGTGGAGATGGCAATCCGGCAATTTCAGTCATTGGTATCGCAAGATGAATTTTTAGCTGAGGAACTACTTCGTTCCAAGACGGAGGTAAATCTTCTTGGCATATATACGGATACAAAAAGATTTTCGCAAATTCTTGATTTTCTCCATCCCTACCCTACCAGAAATATGGCTTTGCCGGAAATTTGGAGAAAGAAATTTTTACAAGGAATTTATCGTAATCAGCTAGCGATGAGCGGTAGTTTGGAAAAATCGTTGGCTAGAGCCATGCTCAATAGCCCCGATTTGAAATTTAAAACAATTTGGTGGAAATGGCTAGATGTTGATCCAATCGTGATTGTGGAAAGAGATATTAATCTGGTGGAACGGTATACTATGGCGGAAAACCTGGGCCTTACAGAAAAATTCGACCTTTCGAAGGAGACTATCCCACTTCCTTTTGTAAAGGATCCGAAGGGGAAAATCAAATCGATAGACTTTAAAGAACTTTCTAAAAATATAACAAGTGCGTCCCATATTAACGGAATAAAGAAGCTCGTCTTTTTGGTCACCCGGGGAGAGGGCGAAGCCCTTTCAGTAAAAGCGCATGTGACCTGGGGCAAATTTAGGCAAATGCCCAGGGGCGTTACGTTGCCACCTACGCTACATGTTTATTATGAGGTTGTCGTATGGGACAAAATACAGAAGAAAGATTTTATAGCGCAAATTACGTGTTCCATTCCGCTTAGGATAGACAAGAAAGAAAAGACCAAAGAGGTCGAGGATGCAATTGCCCTTGCTTGGAGAGAAAAAGGCGCTTTGCAGGTGGGGCCTTATCGCGGATTATTTAATCCGATAGACTTAACAAAGGTGTATCGTATGCACCAGGTAACGTGGTAAATAAGAATAAAGAGATTTTACCAAGTAGAAAAAAGAAGCGATTATGTTTAAAAAATGGATCCAGGATGTTTGTTTGGAAGAAGTAGTTTTGCCAGCAGGGTCTACGGTGCTATGGTGGTGGATAGCTATAGCTGTAGGATTTAGTTTTGTATTTGAGTGTTATCCGGCGATATTTGGCGTGATAGTGGGTAAAATGCTCAGTTGGACGTTGGCTTTACGCTATCTATCAGATCAATTGCCTTTGTATGAGGCGGTAAAAGACCTGTTAAATATTTTTTATTTGGTAACTTCGGTAGCTATATTGGATTTTGTGGTTTTGCTGTTCATGTATAAAGTGCTTGATGAAGTACAAGGTACTAATGGCGGTTGGAATGGCGTGGCAAGGGTCAGTTGGAATGTTTTGTGGCGTTTATTGCTGTGGCAAGTGTTGTTGGGAGTTCTTATTAGCTTATGCTGTACTCCCATTAAAGAATATAGTTGTTTGTACCTTATGCCTCAACCATTTACTTCTCTACCGGGTGAAGGATTTGTAACGGCGATGTGGTTGGTTAGCCTGGTGTGGTATGCCTTTGCCTATGCCATCAGTAAACCAAAATCTAAGGTTTTTAAAACAGGTTGGTTGTTAATCAAAAACTGTCCATCCTACTGGTTTGTATTGGGAATTATTGTTTTCTTGATTGCGTGGGCTCCGGCGGCTTTCTTAGATAGTTGGGAAGTGAAACTATCTAGTAAGATTGTATTTGTCTACATATTTGCCTTCTCTTTATTACACGTGAGTGTATGGACGGTTCTGCTTGTTTATTTTTTCAACGTACCGGAGGAATGGGGGTTGGAAGAATCTGATGAGGCCTAAAGTAGTTTTCGTTACCCCGTCAGGAAGTGGGAACAAGATTAAGTGCAGGGAAACATGAACAAGTTCGGCTCTAGTCTCTCATAGTAAATACTTCAAATAATGAAGCGATATCTTCCGCAGAAACTTGTTCTATATACGAATCTGCTTGACATATTTGCAAGGCGTTCGTCAGTTGTGATAAAACATTAGTTTCCACGAGGGACTGTTCCAGCTGATGGATGTCTTTTTTGGTAAAGAAGTCTCCCCGAAATTCAATATGCTTGATACACCCCTGTTCTATTTGTGTATGTACTTCCACCGTACCGCCAGCAAAACGTTTGCGGTTAGTAAAATTACAGGGTGGTATAAAGTGATAATTCCATTGGGGCGTTTGGTATTTTTCCCGAACCAGTAACTCAATGGATTTTTTATCTTGTTCGGTGGGGACATAGGGAAGCGCATCTGAAAATTGATTGAAAATAGCGGATTTAATGGTTGGAATATCTAGCTTTAACCCCAAAATATCCTCCAAATTGCGTACCCGACTTTTGTGGGAGTGCGCCGCACGCGAATCCGTAATTTTCGTTTTGCTGCATAATACGCGAGATAATTTATCTAAATTGCTATGAATTAACAAAGTCCCGTGATGCAGTATTTTATTGCCTTGTATATACTGGGCCGTACCAGAAATTTTAGCGCCCTGTACACATAAATCATTTCTGCCGGTAAATTCGGCTTTGATACCTATTTGGGTAAGTGCCTGTAAGATGGGAAGAGAAAACTGCCGCGTTTCGTATTTGCTGGGACGGTCAAGTAGGAACGTATAGTTTAAGTTGCCCAAATCGTGGAATACACTGCCTCCACCGGAATTGCGGCGCACTATTTGGATGTTGTGTTGTTTAGCATAATCCAAGTCAATTTCATCAAATATATTTTGATGTTTTCCAACGACGACCGTATCTTGATTCTGCCATAAAATGACAAAAGTAATCCCGGTTGGCTTTTTGAGGAAAAAATATTCTTCAAAAGCCAAGTTGTAAAAGGGATTATTGGAATGTGTTTCTAAGAGATAAATCATAAAATTTTAAAGTAATTTCTATTGTATCATTAAATGTTCTGCAGGGGCTACTGTTTCAATAAAAAAACTGCCTTTCGGCAGTTTTTATTTTAAATGGTCGGGGCGACTGGATTTACCCTGCATAAATTTCCTGACGGAAATTTTGCCTGGGCCCGCCCTCGCGGTTTTTGCCTTGCGGGCCGTGGAACTTGTAAAGCCCGCAAACAAAAACATCGCTCCGGGCTTCAAATCCAGACAAAAGCAAAGCAGTTTGCTTTTTTCGCCCCAATTTGCTATCCAAAATAAAAAATCCGCCTAAAAAAGCGGATTTCTTATTTTAAATGGTCGGGGCGACTGGATTTGAACCAGCGACCTCACGGTCCCGAACCGTGCGCGCTACCATCTGCGCTACGCCCCGTAAAACTTCTCTAAATTTTGAAATGGTCGGGAAGGCGGGAATCGAACCCGCGATCTCTCGCACCCCAAGCGAGCGCTCTACCTCTGAGCCACTCCCCGAAACGCGTAACCACTCCAGCGGCTACCTTTATATTGTATCATTCTTTAAGCAATTCTTCCAGTGCTTCTTTCAGTTCCGTTAACAGTTTAATATCTGTACGCGGGCGCGATTCACTCTCCCCAGTGGGTAAGTGATAATTACGTAACTGCTTTTTGGCACCTTCCAATGTGAGCTTATGTTTATAAATCAAATCTTTGATTTTTAGAATGGTGTATACATCTTGTTTCGTATAACGGCGGTGGCCGCTCTCTAACCGGATGGGACGTATAAGCCCGAACTCTGCCTCCCAGTAGCGCACGGAATACTCCGGCACTCCGGTTAAGCGTTTCACATCACCGATGGAAAAATATTCACGGTTTTCCAGTTCTTCTAGTCCCATAACTTTATTATAACATTTTTGCCGAGAATACCTCACTGTGAAGGCCTTTTAAAAAGGGGGGCTTGACATCTTTTTTTTTTTTTGATAGATTTACTACGGTGCAAATATTCAAAAAATAAGGAGTATATATGAAAGATTATAATACAGGGCGTTTAGGCGGTTTTACGCTGATTGAATTGTTGGTGGTCGTGCTTATTATCGGCATTTTAGCGGCAGTAGCATTGCCGCAGTACCAAAAAGCAGTAGTAAAAAGTCGGGTTGCAGAAATTAGAACTGTGCTTGCGAGTATTCGCGACGCACAAGTGCGCAAAAATCTGGAAGAGGGAACGTCAAATCAACTATATGATTTTGAGGAATTGGATATTTCTTTTACGAATGCGAATGGAACTTCGGCAACGAGCCAGTGGTTTGACTCACGACATGCACATTATTATTTGAATCGGAATTATAGTTCAGAAGTTTCTATTATAGGAAATCTTGATGCTTGGGGGGAATTAGTAAATGTAGAGGCTTTCTTGGATGGAAGATGGGCTTGCTTCACGAATTATCAAGATATATGTAAATCTGTATTTCCTAATTTAACCCAAGGAACCGTTGGAGTGGCCTGTACGTCAGGCGCCTACTGCTACGTCATGCAATAGTAGCAATTGATTATTAAAAATCCCTGGGATTTTTCTCCCGGGGATTTTTATTTGCGAAAAATTTACTGCTGAACGCTTGAAAAGGCCGCTCATTTAATCATTCCAATTAGTTGCCCCTGTTTGACAGTTTTTTCTATCATATAACTATGAAGGATAAGGGATCCGTAATTTTGTTGATGGCCTATCTGCTGCTGGTTGCATTTCCGGCACGTGCAGGATTCCCGTTTTCGTTTCGCAAACCCACGATTAAAACTGATTATTCCCAAACCGTATGGGACCAAATTATGCAGGAACAGGCAATTGGGGATATGCGCCGTGGTATGGGCGAGATGATTCAATCCCGTTATAATGAAGCGGCGAATAGTTTTGCAAAAGCAATCGTTAAAAATTCTAAAGATCCCATGGGATATTTACTTCTCGGGGCGGCGCTTTACTGGACCGGCAAAGTGGATAACGCGATTAGCGAATATAACGAAGCGTTGCGTTTAGACCCTCAAAACCCCATGGCGTATCAGTTGTTGGGAATTGCCGCCGGCTGGAAAGGGGATATTCAGCAAGCCCAGGATTATTTTTTGAAAGCAAATTCATTGGACCCTAACAAAGCCGATACCCATATGAATTTGGGTTCCACCTATGCCGTACAAAATAATCTGGAAAAGGCGTTGGAACATTTTCGCCAGTCTACCGAACTGGCCCCGCGTGAGCCGTTGTACCATTACCAACTTGGCACGCTCTACGAGGCCTTAGGTCGCGATGAACAGGCGGAAGAATCCTTTAAAAAAGCGCTCCATTATTTTCCCGGCTATGAAGATGCACAACTGAGTTTGGCTGCCTTGTATGAGAGTTTGGGTCGAACGGCTGAAGCCCTGAAATATTATAAGCGTGCCGTAAAAACAAAACCCGGGGATTACGTAGCACGTTTGCGGTATGCATTTTTGTTGTTGCGTGAGGGGCAGGAGCCAAAAGCCCGGGAGGTTATAGAGGAAGCCTTCTCGATTTCCCGTTTTAAAGCAGATGGGCTAGCACTCAATGCGGTGTATCGCGCCAGTGGTACTTCTGCACAAGATTTTGAAAAACAAATTGAACAATTTACAGCAAACTTATCCAAAGTCGCGCCTGGGAAAGAAGTGGAAATAGAGGTGGCTTTGGAGTTTTCGCCCCTTCAAACCCCGCAACAGACGATTTCTTCTTCTGCTCCCAAAAATACATTCGAAAAAGCCTACGAGCAGTTGCGCGCCTCTTCGCCGAGCGATTTCCAGGATCAGCCGCGTACTTTTAAACGGATATTTAATTTGCCAGCGGCAGATGCCGCTACGCGTGAAGCACAAATTAAAGACTTGGGGCGGGGGTTGCGTCAAGCTGTTTCCGGCGCCGGAGAAAACGAACAGATTAATTTATCATTGCAAGGCCGTACGGCGGATTATCGGGCTGCTTATGCTGTGGGAGCTAATCGTATGGCCCCTCCCAAAGCTGTGTATGATCCGCGTATTGTGGGAAATGACATGGGGTTATGGGTTATGGGACGAAGTTGGTTAAAATTAGTGAATGAAGCATCAGAAGATTTACAAGAATACACCGCGCAGTGTCCAGCCGGAAATACGTGTGAGTTGTTAACGGGGTTGGCCGATTTGGCACGTGGAGATAGTGCCGCTGCTTTTGTTGTTTTTAAACAAAGCGTGGGAAAAAATCCACAGGATGTACTGGGGTTATTGGGATTAGGAACAGCCGAAGTAATTGCTGGGCAAGATGAGTCTGCTCTTACCTACTACCGGCAAGCCTTGACCATAGAACCTACCAATAAAGTTGCCAAACGTAATATCGCGGTACTTTCGGACGAAAAATGATATGCAAAAATATGGACAACATTTTTTGATAGATTCCTCCATCATTACGCAAATTGTGGACGCGGCGTATTTGCTCCGTGCAAAAAACATGGTGGAAATCGGTCCCGGAAAAGGTGCTCTAACGCGCGAACTTTTAGCGCACGGAGTAAAAGATTTAACGGCCGTTGAGATTGATCCTGATATGGTGGCTTACCTTCAGAAAAATTTGCAGCCGATGGAAGGAGTCAACATTATTCAAGAAAATTTTTTGAAATTTGATTTGGCACGCCTTCCTTCCGTGCCGACCACGTTTGTCAGTAATTTGCCTTATATAGATGCCGCGGAAATTTTGGATAAAGTGCTCGCTTGGCCCTATTTTAAGACGGCTGTTTTTATGTTTCAAAAAGAACAGGCCCAAAAAATACGGGCCAAAGTGGGGGATGAGTTGTATGGGCCTTTGAGTATTTTTTCACAACTGCGCGCGCGAATCAACCCCATTTGTAAAGTAGGCCGTGGTTGTTTCGCTCCGCCTCCAAAAGTGGAAAGTGCCGTGCTTGCTTTTGAAAAAATCCCCGCGCCGGATGTGGATTGGGATAAACTTTACCGAGTGGTTACAGCTGCGTTTTTGCACCGGCGCAAGACGCTTTTTAATGCACTTGTTTTGGGCGGATTTGAAAAAGAGAAAGTCGCCGTAGCTTTGGAAAAGTGCGGGCTAAAATCAACCATCCGGCCAGAGGAAATTACGCCAGCTCAATATATTGCTTTGGTATGTTGTTTATAAATGGTTTTTATGCTATTATAAAGAGGAAAGGGAGGTGCACTATGAAAAAGACAATAAAAATAATGATTTTGATGGGAATTTTGTTGTTCCCCTTGGAAGTGTTTTCTCAAATAGAACAGTACAAATCAGTGAATTCAGTTTGTGTGGTAGAAAAAAAAGGAGATGGATATTTCTTTTTTAACGGGAATGAAATGAGGGCACGCCAAGGAGAAATTTTTGGGAAAGCGACCCGCGATAAGTTTGAATGGTTTTATATTTACAAAACAGATCCGCAAGACCTGTATTACCTCATTAAAGCCAAAGTCTATCCACAAATGCGGGATGCTATCATTGATTCTCCCAGTGAAGAAATGAAAGTGATGGTTCAGCCTTGTGCCCTTACACAGGAAAATCAACGTTTAGCAGCTACGGTAACGTATGAATATGTTTCCAAAGATAGAATATGTGCTTGTTTGAAGGAAAAGGGGAAAATAAATTGTCGGATTTCTGCTCAAGATCTGCGTACCGCTCCCTATGAGAAGTGGGTTACTTTTTTTGAATCGGGTGGATGGCCTGCTGTTATTATAGGAGTGGTTCCTAAAATTGTTTTTAAAGCAATTTGGGAATTGCCGCAAGATTATCATCAAAAAATAACCCCCTGTGATAATAATACAAGCAACGAAAGTATTATTAAAGAGTATGAACAGTCCTTATAATTGGGAATACCGATTATAGATGATTTTCTAATATCCGCTCGTGCAAAATAAACGGGCGGATTTTATTTAGTAGCATTTTTTCGCTGGCAACTTGCAATTGCTTTTCAACGGATAAATTGGGTGCATAAAATTGCCCGGCTTGTTGCAACGCGTCCTGCGGAAGTAAACCGATAACCTCGCCTGCAGTCACTTCTAACCCACGTTTTTGTGCTTCCTTTTTGCACGCTTCAAACACCTGGGCAAGCCCGGTTTTGTGATAATCCACAATGTTAAACGAAACTTGCGCGCAAGCATAATTTTCCATGTACCACCCAATAGCTTTTACTCCGTGGAGCCCACCGTTTTTTTCGCGTAGGACGGCGGCAATCTCTTTGGCGGGAGCAACTTCTTTCGTGTTTAGCGAAACGTTAAATGCGATTAAAAAATTCCGCGCGCCGATTACACTGGCGCCGGTGCGTGCTACCTGTGCGGAAAATTTACACGGGCCAAAATCGGGCGGCAGAATTTTTAATTTTTCCGGCAAACTTTCATATTCGCCTTTACGCAAAAAAGCTAAATTTTTTCGTTCGGAGCTAGTGGCATTAGCTTCATATAAATAAACAGGAATGTGCAATTCTTCGCCGACAAACCGTGCCAGTTCTTGCGCATAAAAGGCGGTCTGTTTAAGTGAAATGTTTTGTACTGGAACGAGCGGACACACATCCACCGCCCCTAACCGCGGATGTGCCCCACGGTGCGTTTGCATGTCAATTTCACGTGCGGCAACTTCAAACAATGTACGTAGACTTTGCATGATTTGCTCCGGCGTCCCGGCCAGTGTAATGACGGTACGGTTTGCATCTTCGTTGCCGTCTACGTGAAGCACGCGCGCAGCTTGTGCACGTTGTAGCTGATGCAAAATCGCTTTGAGCGCAACACTGTTGGGCCCGGCAGAAATATTAGGAACCGCTTCTATTAATTGCATATTTTCATTATAAATTTTCTGAACAGAGTAAACATAAAAAATTTATCTAAAAGAGTTGTGTCATTTTTGAACATTTATAGTATAATAGTTATAGATACTTGCGAAAGTGAGCATCTAAAATATTTAGAAAAGGAAGTATTAGTAAAATGCCTAAAGGAAAAGTGAAGTG
>CAMZDW010000001.1 GCA_947305555.1 uncultured Elusimicrobium sp. | reverse complement strand
GCAAAGAGTTCGGCTTGTTTAACCGTATCAATACCAAGATCGGCTTCCATATCCAGGTCAATATCCAACATATCTTCCGGATAACCTGTCTTTTGGGCTACCATATCAACCACTTCTTTTGTGACTGTGGCCTCATCCAACGCTTTAGGCGCCGGAGCCGGGGCAGGGGCCACAACGGCCGGAGCCGGAGTAACAACGGGCGTTACAACCGCAGCTGGAGCGGGTTGAACCGGAGCCACCGCAGGAGTGGGAGTTGCTACCGGAGCAGGAGCCGGAGTATGTATTGCTTTTACTTTATCGACAAAAGCCTGAGAGCCTTCCATAATAAGAGAAGGTTTAACCCCATGGCGATAATTATCCCGAATGCGAAGCGTATTTTGTACTACTTCTAACACGGGAGCCTCTTGGCCGGAAATTTCTTTGAGCCACGCCGCATGTCTAGCTTCGTCTGCAATGCGCGGTTCGCCTTCTTGCCATACTTTTTCTAATAAAGTCATGCCTAATTGAGAACCAAATCCGGCCGCCAAACGTAAGGCGTATTTAAAATTGTAATGACCGCCTTTGCTAAGCGTAATACCTTCTAATTCCGGATCAGCTTCCTTAAAATTGGCAATCGGCGGTACTAAACCTGTATTTAAACAACGCACCGCGATCACATCTTCCAGACCAGCGCCCATGGAATGACCGGTAAAACCTTTCGTATTGCTGACAATCACGGAACTGACATCCGCGCCGAACGTACTTTTAAGCGCATACGCTTCCGCACTGGCCGAGCCGCCGCGTGCCGGCGTATATGTTTCGTGTGAGATAAAGACCAGTTGCTTCGCAATGTCGCTGCGCTTTAAATCGTATCTCTTTTCTGCAGTGGTAACCAAGCGATCCATCACTTTTGCCACATGGCCCACATCTAAACGCGTCACATGGAACCCACTGTTAGCAATTTCCGTAGATAACAATTTGGCAAGCGGTTTCATACCACGTTTGGCAACTTCGCTTTCTTCTTCTACTACTAAAGATACGGCTCCCATGCCTACAATCATACCGTTGCGTCGGCGGTCAAATGGCAATGCCGCTTTAGTCACATCACCTTCTGTTGTAGCCGCACCGGATGCGAGGAACGCCGTTAAAATCCATTCGTTCACATTGTCATTGGTAATATCATCAGCCCCAATCACGATGACCCGTTTGCAGCGGCCCAAGGTAATCCAGTCCTGCGCGATGGAAATCGCTTGCGCCGTAGAAGCACAGGCCGCGCTCATGGCTGTCGCTGGGCCACGCGCACGAATCCACTGGCAGAAATGCGAGTGTGCGATAATAATTGTTTTCAAAATAAATTCCGACGTAAATGCTTGCGGTTCAATTTCTTTATCTTTAAACGTTTGTTGATACCATGTCTCAATTTCCGCTTTTAACGCCGGGTCGGCAATTTGAGAAATAAATTTATCACAGAAAGCGCGAACTTCTTTGGCGGTTTTATTATTGAGTAACCCCGTAACGCGTTTGGTCAAATCCCCCATCATGCTATTAGCAACTGGGAAAGCCGAGGTGAAAATAACCCCCGTTTCATCTATCATGTCCGCCGGCAAGCCCCAACGATCGGGCAAATAACCACCGGTAGAAGTAGGTTTATAATAAAGAACAAGCGGAATCCCGGCATCCTTTAAGGCCAGAATCCCAGCCGCAATCGCTAATTGGAAACTGCGGTCCATGGAGCGCACCCATTTGGCCGGAAGACCAAATTCTTTTTCTAAATCAAATGCACCGCCTTTGGCACACAATTTAATTGCCTGCGAAGCAGAGGTTAAACGTTCAAAACGGTGATTCCCATCAGGAGATTTGATTACAAATTCAACGTGTTTATCAATTTGTTTTTGTTGAACATCCGAGGAAACGGGTTCAATCATATTGCGACCGGACAAAATCTCATCCAGCACGCCTTCGCGGAAAATTTTGTCCCAGCTGCCGGGACCACCAGCAGCAATTCCGCTGATGACCACAGATTTGCATCCGCTGCATGCATTAGCATTTGTAGACGTTACACTCGGCTGAGCGGTAGGAGTTACCGTTTCAGATTTTCCAGCCGTAGGGGCTTTTCCGGTTACCCAGCTTACAAATGCCGGGTTATAAGTTGAATGATCATTAGACATATCGGTTCCTTTCCAATCTATGTGAATACCAGAAGAAATTAAGTTAGCAAATAAATCATTAAATTCCACAATACCACCCTTTTTGGGATGGTTAGAGGACAGCACTTTAATATCCTTTTTATCGGACAACGTATTAGAAGCTAATGCAGAAAGCACCCGTTTAGGGCCACATTCCACAAATAAACGTACCCCGGACTCATACGTGGTTTTGAGTTGTTTAATCCATTCCACCGAGTGGGAAATTTGAGTAACCATCAAATCTTTTATTTTTTCCGTCTCGCTGGGATAAAACTCAGCTGTTACGTTAGTAGTAATCGGCATCTTAGGAGCATGGAACGTAAGCGTATCCAAAAACGCACGATATTGCGGCATCGCCGGTTGGACAATAGCCGAGTGGAACGCATGCGACACAGGGATTTGTACCGCCTGCACGCCCATATCCGTAAACATTTTTATCGCGTCATCAATGGATTTGGAGGCACCCGCAATTACCGTTTGCGTCGGGCAATTTTTATTGGCCACCGCCACATAACCGCTCACGCGCGCCAGTTCCGGCTCTACTCGTTCCACAGGGGCAGCGATTGAAGCCATCTTACCATTATCTTCCACACGGATTTCACTCATCACTTTTCCGCGAGTGCAAACGGCTTTTAATCCGTTTTCAAAATCAAAAATTCCAGCGGCCACCGCGGCGGCATACTCACCCAAGCTATGCCCCATGACCACATCCGGTTTAATCCCAAACGAAGACAACAACCGCATCATGGCAATATCAGCCGTCAATATTGCCGGTTGCGTCATTTCCGTGCGCTTAATAGCTGCTTCACGCTCGGCAATTTGTTCTTTGGTTTCCCCCGGCTTGCTCCACAAAGTTTCCGTCAACGTTTGACCGATAATATCGGTGAGCAAGCGGTCCGCTTCGTCAAACGTATCTTGTACTATTTTGTATTTGGAAGCCAAATCCTTCATCATGTCCACATACTGCGAACCTTGCCCCGGGAACATAAAACACACTTTGGGTTTAATGTGCGTAGGCGTAAACGGATAAATCCCCTTCATGCGAAGGTACAAGGACTCTTGTTCCCACACATCTTGAGCAGAAGCCGTTTTCTTGAAAAATTCAATTTTCTCTTTTAATTTCTCCGGGTTTTCTACATTGATAGTAACCGCAAATTGCCCCGGATTTGCAATATGATTTTGATAAGAAATACGCGGTAAATAGGTCGGGTCGAATTGGATTGCCACGAGAGCCTTATCTAACACATTAAAGAGTTCTTGTTTCGTTGCGGCAGAAAAAGTAAGTACATCGCTTTGAATTTTTTCGCCGGGAACGTGCAAGGTGTAAGTTTTCATCGAGTTATTCTCCTGTTTAGCACTTGAAATCGGGGTAGCCGCTTGGCAAGCGGAAACGGGTTCTTCTTTTTTAAGTAGTCCGTCATTCATTTCTTCCATCGCCACGTGGAAATTGGTACCGCCGAAACCAAAGGCGGATACGTTGGCACGGCGAACTTTACCGTCCGGCCAAGGTTGTGTTTTTGTAATGACGCGGAACGGAGTCGTGTTCCAATCCACGGTCGGATTAGGAGTTTCAAAATTAACAGAGGGAGGTAATACTTTATTATACAGAGCCAGGGATGTTTTAATCAAAGAAGCAATTCCGGCCGCCGCTTTGGCATGGCCAATTTGACTTTTGACACTGCCCAGCCCAATGGTACCCGGTTTAGCGTATGGAGCAAAAATTTCGTTGAGCGCCGTTAATTCCACAGCATCCCCGACGCGCGTACTGGTTCCGTGTGCTTCAATTAAACCTACATCACCCGGTGTATACTCTACTTGTTCAAAGGCTTTTTCAACCGCAATTTTTTGGCCTTTTGGATTAGGAGCCGTAATGCCTTTGCCTTTACCGTCGGAGGAAGCACCTATCGCGCGAATAACAGCATACACGCGATCGCCATCTTTTACCGCATCAGACAAACGTTTTAAGATAACCATCCCGGCGCCTTCCGCCATGACAAATCCATCTGCTTTGGCATCAAACGGACATGAACCTTTATCGGACAGCGCGCCAATTTTGCAGAATTTAATGTAAGCGGACGGGGACATCATCTGATCGACACCGCCGGCAATAGCCATATCAAAGTTGCCCATGCGAAGGCCGTTAACCGCTTGGTCTACAGCTGCCAGTGAAGTAGCACAGGCCGCATCAACTGTAAAATTCGTACCGTGTACGTCAAATACGTTGGCTACACGCCCGGCAATTACGTTGGCCAGTTCGCCCGGCATGGAATCTTCCGTTACCGGTGCAAATTTCTGACGGACCCCTTCGTCCATTTCGTTTAACATCTGTTGTGCTTGCGCCGGAGAAAGGGATTTAAACGTCGGCGTATCTTTCAAAATTTCGTACAAGAACGGGCGGTTGAGCCGCGTATTGGACATTTCATTTTTCATACCGCCCATAGAATTACCGATGATAACTGCAGTGCGGTTATGATCAAATTCTTTTTTATCGTATCCGGCATCTTCAATGGCCATACGAGTAGTTTCAATAGCTAAATATTGCACATTGTCCATTTGTTTGGCAATTTGCGGCGGAATGCGATACTTTAACGGATTAAATTTGAAGGTTTGCGGAATAAAACCGCCAATTTTAGAATACAGTTTATCTTCTGCTTTGTGGTCGGGACTGTAGAAAAGTTTATAGTCCCAGTAGGAGGAAGGAACTTCGGTAATACAGTATTTACCGGCTTGAATATTATTCCAAAACTCATCTTTTGAAAGAGCACCGGGCATGATTGCTCCGATACCCACTACGGCTATAGGTTCCAGGTTTTTAGTAGTCATTGGTTCTCCTGTTTTTAAAAAATCCATATTCCGTATGGCTTTTACAATATAGGTATATTTTATTAAATTTGCTAGAAGCAAAACAAATTTAAATGCTATTTTTTTATGATTAGGGTTGACAAAACTTAATTTACAATATTAGATTTTGCGCAAAGCAAAAAAATAAAAAGATTACTCTTTAAAATGAATTGATGGATTTTTCTCCTCGTAAAAAAGCAAAAAGCGGAACGTTTTTCGTTCCGCTCATGCATTTTGTAAAAAGGCAATCTATTTTGTTTCTGTTTTGGTTTCTGTAGCCTTCATATTTTCCAGTTCTTCAATTAAACTCAGCAAAGTAGGCTGCAATTTTGTGATATACTCTTGTTCAAAGGTGCTGATGCGCTGTTCCATGCGGGCTAACTGTTTTGCTAAATCGCCCCCCGTTTTGTCTTGCGCCAATTTCAATTCTTCCAAACGATAATGAAGATTTTTCACCTTTTCTTTCAAATCGGCCACATCCAACGCTCCCCCACCTTGCAATGATTGCAACAACGAAGCACGCGGCTTATAAGCAGGTTGTTGAGCTACCGTGACCACGGTCAAATCTTCCACCGGGGAATCAAAATCCGTCTCTCGCGCCAAAGCAGCACGATACTTGGAGGCAAATACAAATAGCAAGATAAAACAAACAACAAAACCTATTAGTTGTAAAATGACTGTTGTTTCCATAGATTTATTCTACCATATTTTGAAAAATAAAGTACCTAATCCCTTTTATAAGGGGAAGTGCGCGTTAGCGGGTCATCATTTAAATACTGAAAGAGCAGCACCAGTTGCCATAAAAGAAAAAATGCCAACACAACAAGCGCAATATTCCCCAGCACCGGATGCGCCAAATACCAATTTCTAAGCGAGTAGAACACTACTAAACCACACACAATAAAAAATACGCTTAAAAATTGTACTCCCTTACGAAAAGATCGACTCAAGATTTCATCTCCTCATTATTTTTTGCGTAACGGACTTTTATGAGAAACCACTACAAAGCACATCCCAAAAAATAACACGACCGCCAATAAACACACTACCGCACGCCAAAATAAACTTCCTGGTAAAGGCACAAACGCGTAAAAAAGTGTGCATAAAATCAAAAACGTGATAATGCCAAATAAATTAAATTTGAATTGCAATTTCATAATTATTTAATTACCGTCCCGGTTTTTCCCGTCTGATAATGCACAATCCGGATTTCAATGCCTTTTTCTTTAGCCAAACGCACGGCATCCGGATGAAGCACATTGGCTCCGTTTAAGGCCAGCTTGTACATTTCATCAAAATCAAGCACTTCGTACTTTTGGGCTTTCGTGTCTTTATTGGGATCTGCAGAATACACGCCATCCACATCTTTTACCATCTCCACGTGCGAAGCACCCAACTGCGCCGCTAAAAATACAGCAGATACATCACTGCCCCCGCGTTTCAACGTAGTGATTTCTTTATTCTCGCCAATCCCCTGGAAACCGGCTACAATCGGCACATTCCCAGCTTGCACCTCCCGTACAAGGCGGTCTCCTTTTAAAGATAGAATATCAGCCCCCGTGTGCGTAGCCGTTGTGATTAAGCCGATCTGGGATCCTGTCAAGGAAACGGACGGAACTCCAATAGCACGAAGAGCAATGGACAAAAGAGCCACACTTACGCGTTCCCCCGTTGTCACTAACATATCCAATTCGCGTTTATCCGGTTCACGTGCAATACTGTATGCATGATCTAAAAGAACATCCGTTAAATTTCCGTTAGCGGAAGCAACCACCACGGGAATAAAGCCCCCTTCATAACGTGCTTTAATTAAATCAGCCGCCATCAAGAGTTTTTGTTTATTGGCGAGTGTATTTCCACCAAATTTTAAAATACAAATTTTGCGTTTCATTGCTCATTCACCCAGTTTGGGACCGTTTGTCCCTCTAGCATTTGTTCGTATGTTTTACGCGGACGGACCACTGCATATTCACTGCCGCGTACCATCACTTCCGGTGGAACGGGACGGAAATTATACTGCGAAGCCATCGATTCCCCGTATGCACCTGCACACATTATAGCTAATAAACGCCCGGATTGCATGGGTTCTATAATGCGGTCTTTCGCAAATACATCCCCGGATTCACAAATTGGTCCCACTACGTCTGCAACGACCGGAGGTTCCCCTGTACGATTGACCGGTAAAATACTGTGCCAGGCATCATACATGGCCGGACGAATTAAATCATTCATTCCGGCATCCGTAACCACGAACAATTTTTGTTCCGTCTGCTTAGTATAAATCACCCGGGTAACTAAGACGCCTGCATTTCCCACCACGCTGCGTCCAGGTTCCACAATAATATGTTTATTCAAGTGGCCTAGCGTTTCGCGCACTACTTCGGCATATGACTCACACGTCGGCGGAAGTTCTACATTATAATTGATACCTAATCCACCGCCTAAATCAATATTTTGGATTGAAACTCCATCTCTCTCCAATTCTTCTACCATGTGAGCTACACGCCCAAAAGCCAAACGGAACGGTTCCAAATCCAAAAGTTGAGAACCGATATGTACCGCAATGCCACATACGTTTAGCGATGGCATCTGCAAAGCGGCGTGATATAGTTCATGTGCTTGCGGCCAGGGTACGCCAAATTTATTTTCTTTTTTACCGGTCGTAATTTTAACATGTGTCAAAGCATCCACATCCGGGTTGACACGCAAAGCTACGTTGGCACGCTTTCCTAAACGTTGCGCCACTTGTGCTACCATTTGTAATTCTTCGGCAGATTCCACATTAATTTGACGAATCCCTTGCGTAACAGCACCGGCCAGTTCCTGTTCTGTTTTTCCTACGCCGGAAAAAACAATATTCTCCGGCTTGATTCCAGCGCGTAACGCTAAAAACAATTCTCCGCCGGAAACCACATCCGCGCCCCCACCCAATGCCGCCACGGCGGATACCACCGCCAAACTGGAATTAGCTTTCACAGAATAACAAATAGAAGCGTGAAATGGGGCAAGCGCCCGCCGATACGCATTTAAATTAGCCGCTAGTTGCCCATAGGAATAACAATAAAACGGGGTTCCCACCTCTGCTGCAATTTTTGCTAAATCCACTTGCTCTACTTGCATTTCTCCATCACGATATCCAAAATACATATTCCCCTCCAAAAAAAACCCCATGCTCGCAAGCACAGGGATTTTATTCATATTAAAAGTGAGGCACTCAATTTTCCGCATGCTCGCAAACCAATAAACAGGAGCGTTTTTTGCTCTTGTTTTGTTTGCTAACACGTTTTATAGAAAATGAAATAACCATATAAGAAGTGTAGTAAAAAACAGGAACGGTTTGCAACCAGTTTCTGAAAAATTTCTGCCGATAATGAATTTTACTAGCGCATTTGTTTACGCATGGCTTTGATTTGTTTTTTCCATGCTTTACGACGAGCTTTGTGTTTTGCTTTAGCATCTTTTGCCAATAATTCTTCCACGCGGCTCTTTCTCAATTGCGCTAGATTCTTCTCATCTTGTTGAATCTTTTCTTCCCATCGCGATAGATTAGCTCTTTCAGAAGCAATTTCTGCTTTGATACGCGCCAAACTATCCTCCATGCTCTCACCCACCAACTGCTCCAGCTGCGCTTTAATCGCTACTTGTTCCGCCGAGGACGCCTTATGATAGGCCTTAACCAGTTTCCGTATCAATTTACGCCGAGCCTGCAAAGCCTTCCGCCACTGAGCTGGAGAAGGATTCTGAGCCTGCAGTGAGGCCAGATCTGTCCCCGGCGTAGGCAGCACTGCTAATGCCGGCGCTTGAGCAAAGGAAGATAAAGTGCTTCCCAGCAAAAGAAAAACAAACCAAACGATTGTTCTTTTCATACCAAATTTATTGATCCAAAGCCGTATCGTGGATGCCAGCTTCTTCAAATCCTTTAGCACGTAATTTGCAAGAGTCGCAATGGCCGCAAGGTTTATCCCCTCCGGCATAGCAACTCCACGTAAGTCCAAACGGAACACCCAACTTGACTGCCAACTTTACAATTTCCGCTTTCGATAGATGGATAAGAGGAGCTAACACCTCAATCCCCTCTAAGACGCCCTGCTTCGTTCCACGATTTAATGCATCTGAAGCAGCTTTGAAAAAGGCAGGAGTGCAATCGGGATATCCAGAAAAATCAACCGCATTAGGACCGGCCACAATGGCTTGTGCCCCTACCACATCCAGCAAGGAACCTGCCAGGGATAAGAACATCAAGTTGCGCCCCGGTACATACGTGGGTGGAATTCCGCCTTTTCCGATATGATCTACAGGAACATCCGGAATAGCCGAGGAGGCATCTACCAAAGAACTGGCCTGCAACCAAGGCAAATCCAACGTAATAATATGGTGCTTAATGCCCAGCTCCTGAGCAATACATTGAGCTGATTGGATTTCCCGCTCATGGCGCTGACCGTAAGAAACTGTTAATGCTTCACACGTGTATCCTTGTGAAAGAGCCCAATATAAACAAGTGGTAGAATCTAACCCACCTGAAAACAAAACAATGGCTTTTTTGCAAGGAGTTTTCTGGGAAATACTAGGAGTAACAGGTGCCGGTTCAACCGCTGGAGCTGGCTCTTCTTGCATAACCGGTTCTGGAGCGGACTGCACTTCCGGTTGCTCGTGCACCTGCGCCACTGGGGCAGCCGAAACCTCTTGTACCGGTGCCTCTACGGGAACATTCTCCACCGGTTTTTCTTCCGGTGTAACAACGGGTTCCTGCGGTGCTGGTTCCGCCGATTTTGTTTCTACAGCGGGGGTATCCGAAATTTCCGCTGAAGATTTTTCTTCTAAAGCAGCAGATTTTGCTTCCGTGGGTTTTTCTTCCGGAACAGCTATTTCTTCTTCAATAGCTTTTTCCTCTTTTTCCGACGGCAATTCCACCGGTTTTTCCTCGGGTTTAACAAGATCTTCTGTCGGGCCTAAGTTAAACATTTTGGAGTTTGCATTAGAAAATGTTGAAAGGAAATCATCCTCTGCCTTTGAAAGACGAATGGATATGGTCTTTTCTTTAACAGGAATCTCTTCCTCTTTTGGAATTGGGGCCACCAGGCCTTCCATCGCATCCATCTGCCCCTGCTCCACTGATTCTGTAGATGCTGTCACTTGGAATGATTTTCCCAAAGCCGAACTGTCTTCCCGATCCGAATGTAAAATTTTGGAAAAAACACCCGAAAGCCAACCTTTGGTTTTCTCTTGTTTTTTGGATGCATCTTCCACCTGAGCCATTGGATCTTTTTGATCTGGAATGCCCTGAACAGAATCCGCCATAAACGTTTGGCCTTGAGACAGCGTAGACATATCTTTCAAATTAATAGCCAACTGCGTACGGAATAAAGTCTTTTTTAATTCCTCTTCTGAATCATCGGCAGGATTATAAGTGACACACACCCCATAACTTCCTTCTGGGCTACACTTTACTTGAGGAACACTGGGAAATCCATTAATCCGAAGGGCCATCTTCAAATCTTCCTTAGCCGTTTTAGGACCATTTTTCAGGTAATCTACGGCTCGAAGAGTAGAACGGAAATCGTCCATAGTTTCTTGCGGATCTCCTATTCCCTGAAAAAAATCCCGGAATGATTCTGTACACAAAGCATCTTCCACGTCATCTTCCGAGCCAAATAATGAGGCTGGAATTAACAGTACATCCCGATTCTGAGATTGCAAAGCTTCGCGCAATGCTTGGAAATTACAAAATCCACCCAATAGAATAGTACGTGCTTGACGAAGACTCCAAATTGCTTTTGCTGAATCCGTTAATAAAACAAAAGCTGGATTACGTGCATTGCTTTTTGAGGTTTCCGCTAATGATAGATCTCGATGAGGAATCCGTAAATATTCTTCCGAAAAAACCTCTGCTTTCGGTAGCGACACAAAAGCCTGTTCCGCAATGGCTGAGTCCTTAAAAATACGAATATCCTTCTTGCCGGATTTCACCAACGAACACACCGCTGTTGCATCACGCAATACATCAAATACGACGGCTACATCTTTCCAACTTTGACATTCTTCCTGTGTTTTAGCTATTAGAATCATTGAGCATCCCCAATACTTGAAAATTTTCGATTGCTTCTTCGTCTTCCGGTGTTAGATTATCAACATATTTTATAGCATAAATAATCAGCGTAATGCGAGGGTCTGCAGCTCCATCCTCGGCGCTATTATATTGGTTTACCTGAATGGCATCTGCTCCCTTGGAGGCTGCAATCTTACGCCCTTTTTCAATACCCATTAATAAACTGTCCCGGTCCGGTTTTATGTTCTTAATCCGTAATAAACCTAAGTTTCCATAGGGACGCTTAACATCTTGCCGGCCACTGATCAGTTCCACTTCTTTTGCTTTTTTAGCTGGGAATTCCGGCCCTATCGGGATCCAATCCGCGTTGGCTTGTTCCAACGTCGCACATCCCATCAATACCATACTTACAGCCATTAATAAAAGTGCTTTCATTTGTATTTACTCTCCTCTATTTTTGGGCGGCCAACTGACCACAAGCTGCTAAAATATCGTTCCCCATACTTTTACGAATCGTTACGCCAATACCCATCCCTTTCAGGCCAGCGGCGAAATCTCTTACCACCCGCTCTTCCGTTTTTTCACCACGGCCCAAATTACAAGCAATTAAGTTCACATGTAATAAATAATTATCCTTAATAGAATAAATCCAATCCGCCAACTTACGAATATGTTCTGGACGGCTATTCATATTTTCAATGACCGCATATTCCAAAAAGACTTGCCGTCCCGTCATTGCAATATATTCTTCTAGCGCCTTTTTTAAATCGTCCAAATCAAATTTACGGTTTACCGGCATGAGTTTACTGCGTTCGGCATTATCTGCATTATGCAAAGAAACGGCCAAATTTACTTGCGGTAAATCTACCGCTAATTTATGGAGTTTATCTGCAATCCCCGAAGTAGAAATGGAAATATGTCGTGCTCCAATATTCAGGTAATCCGCATTGGATAAATCGCGCACCGCTTGGACCACATTGACGTAATTTAAAAGTGGCTCCCCCATTCCCATAAATACGACGTTGGAAATACGTTCTGCCAACTTTTCCTTACGCAAATACTGAAACCACATCAGCACTTGGTCTGTAATTTCTTCTGAAGTTAAATCTCGCTTAAAACCCATTTTCCCGGTGCTGCAAAAAGAACAGTGCAAGGCACACCCCACCTGGCTGGACACACACACGCTCCACGTGTCCTGTGGCTTGAGTAATACCGTTTCAATTTGGAATCCATCTTTTAAAGTTAAAAGCGCTTTTGCTGTGCGGTCTTGCTTAGAGTAAACAATTTTACTTATTTTAAATGACAAAATAGGGCGCTCTTTTTCCAACACTTCACGCAACTCTTCCGGCAGTGAAGTAGCCTCTTTCCAAGACGAGATTCCCCGTTTAAATACAGCCTCTCGGGCTTGCGTTAAACGGAAGTTTTGCAACTTAGCTTCTTTGATTATTTTTTTTACTTCTTCAAAATTCATAAATACACCTTACAGCAAAAACTCTTTTTATTCTATCATTTTATACTATAAAAAGTATCTCGCTTTTACACTCTTGTTAAATAGATGAAAAAATTTTCCTTTTTTAGTATAATACCTGCACCATGAGTGAAGATATTAAATTTAGCACCGCCGGCTTCCGGGCCATTACTGCGGATGGGTTAACTGCCCAAGCCGTACAACGTTTAGCGTATGGGATTTCCGACCATATTTTGGAACATCCTTTCTATGGATTTGAAGGGATTGGATATAAAAAACACTGTCAAGAACAAGGGAAAAAGCCCAAAAAACCACTGGTCATTGTTGGGTTTGATACGCGCTTTCTCTCCAAACAACTGGCCTATGTGGCCGCAAATGCACTTGTGCAGTGCGGAATCACGGTACGTTTGGCAGAACTTCCGTTGCCTACTCCCGTAGCCGAGTGGGCTGTCTTAAACGAATGTGCCGTAGGGGCTGTGGTCGTTACCGGCAGCGAAGGCGAGTATTATGTAAACGGAGTAAAATGGATTTCGTATTATGGTGGAATCGCTTCCAACGAAATTGTAGCAGATATCGAAAAACGCATTCCTCCCTCCAATGCACAAATTTTAAAAGCTTCTTCTACGGACTTTGGCTCTTTAAATGCGGCCGTCACCGTAACAAAAGATTTCCAAAAAAGCTACCTGGCACACTTGGAAAAGTTGCTTAATATCCGGGCACTCAAAAAATCCAAATTAAAAATTGCCGTAGATCCTCTTTTTGGAACCGCACAAAACTATTTCCGTCCTTTCCTGGAAAAATGCGGTATCCGGGTGGAAGGCATCCACGAAACTAATGATGCTCTCTTCGGCGGTACGGTGCCTAATGCCGGGCCGGTAAGTTTACTGGAACTTAAGAAATTAGTGCTAAGTAAAAAAATGGATTTGGGCATCGCGTGTAACCCGGACTGTGATAAATTCGGACTCATTGATGCCGATGGAAATTGGATTTCCCCCAATGAGATTGCTCCTTTACTTTTAGATCATTTGGTACGCAACAAAAAACTGAAAGGACGGGTATGCCGCAGTGTAATTACCTCCCATCTCATGGACCAAGTTGCCAAAAACAGTGGGCTCATGTTACGGGAAACCCCCGTGGGATTTAAGTATATCACGGAATTAATGATAAGCGGCCAATACATTATGGGCGCAGAAGAATCCGGCGGATTAGCCATTGCCAATCACATCCCGGATAAAGACGGCTTACTTGCCTGTCTACTGGTTGTTGATTTGTTAGCCACTGAAAATAAGAAACTTAAACAAATCAAAAAAGATTTTTATAAAAAGCACAAACCGCTCTTCGGTCAAAAAGTAAGCGTTCCCAAAACAGAGACCGAAATCAACCGCATTATGGAACGTTTGGATATACGTCCTCCGCTGTCTATTAACAAAACGTCTGTTTGGCGTATTGATTCCACCGACGGTTTTAAGTTCATCTTAAAAGGTGGCAGCTGGCTGGCCATCCGTCCCTCCGGCACGGAACGTCTAATTCGTCTGTATGCCGAATCGTTTGATGAAAAATCCCCCAACTTGCTGATTAAGGAAGGCAAAAAAATAATTGATAGTATCGTATAAGCTGTTTGTAACAGCTTTAAGGGGGTAAGTATGGTCCGTATCAAAAAGGTAACTGCTCGTGAAATTCTAGATTCACGGGGATTTCCAACGATAGCCGCTGATGTGTTTTTAGATGATGGTTCAGTAGGTACTGCTGCTGTACCCAGCGGAGCCTCTACCGGTTCGCATGAAGCGTTAGAATTACGAGATGGCGGCACCCGTTACAATGGCAAAGGTGTTTTAAAAGCGGTCGCCAACGTGTCGCGAATTTCGCAACTACTCGCCGGAGTCAGCCCGCTAGACATGCGCCTGGTGGACGAAAGCATGATTCAACTAGATGGGACGGAGCATAAGTCCAACCTAGGAGCCAATGCCACTTTGGCCGTTTCTATGGCGGTGTTGCGTGCCGGGAGCCAACATGCCCGGTTGCCACTTTACGAATATATTCGACGGGTGTATGATCTTTCCTTTGATACCTATCTTTTACCGACGCCCATGCTCAACATCATTAATGGTGGTAAGCATGCAGATTCCGGTCTGGACGTACAGGAATTTATGATTTTACCAACGGCTGCTGATACTTTTTCCCAGGCACTTTGCAGTGCCTGTGAAACTTATCAGGCATTGAAAAAAGCACTCGCACATCAGGGAATGGTTACGGCCGTGGGGGATGAGGGCGGTTTCGCTCCAAAAATTCCCGAACATGAAACTGTTTTAAAAACCATTTTGGCAGCGGCCGATAGCGCCGGGCACACAAACCTATCGCTGGCGATGGATTGTGCTTCCAGTGAATTTTTTAAAGAGGGTAGTTATTATTTTGAAGGCCAAGCGCGTTCTTCGGAAGAACTTATCAATATTTATGCAAACTGGTGCAAAAAGTATCCAATCGTATCTATCGAAGATCCGCTTCAAGAAGATGACTGGAAAGGATGGGAAAATATTACCAAGAAACTGGGTAAAAAAATTAACTTAGTGGGAGATGATTTATTTGTCACCCAAGTTAAACGTTTGGCACTGGGTATTGAACGCCATGCAGCCAATTCTATTCTAATCAAAGTAAACCAAGTAGGCACGGTAACAGAAACGATTGATGTGATGGATTTAGCACGCCAGCACGGATACAGTTGTATTGTATCACACCGATCCGGCGAAACGGAAGATACGTTCATTGCAGACTTGGCAGTAGCCACCAATGCCGGCGCGATCAAAACTGGCGCTCCAGCACGCAGCGAACGAACTGCTAAATATAACCGTTTATTACAAATTGAACAGGAGTTGGGCGCGAAAGCCGTGTATGCACAAAACCGCGCATTTAAAAAATAATGACTCAAGAACTGAAACAAACTTTTTTGCGTAATAAAAAACTACTCCTGTGGGGGCTGGCCCTCACAGGAATAGTCGTGCTCTTTTTGGGTGGCAGCTTTTTAAGTTTGGCCCATAACAAAATGGAAAAAAATAAATTAATGCGACGCAGCAAACAATTAGATGTAGAATTTGAAAAGTTGCAACAACTCAAAACAAAATTAGAACAGGAAGATCCCGAACTCATTGAGCAACTGGCGCGCACCCAGTATCACCTAGTCAAACCTGGTGAAGTTGAGTTCCGATTTACGGAAAAATAATATGCAAATAGACGTTATCAACTTGGGTCCCATGGATAATTGCACATACCTTATCAGCCAGGACGGGCAAGCGCTGCTCATTGACCCGGCATGGGACATGTCTTTCTTGGAGCACACATTGCAAGAAAAGAAACTCACCCTGTTAGCCGTGTTTTTTACGCACGGCCACTTTGATCACGTTAAATTTGCACAAACCTTACTGGAAAAAACAGGCGTTAAAGGTTATTTGGAAAAAAAGGACGAAATGCTAGCCGGTATTTCTCCCTTATATCTTCATCTTTATCAAGGAGAACAAACGTTTGCTATTGGTCCTTTTTCCGTACATGTCATTCCTACACCCGGGCATACGGCCGGAGGAGTGTGCATTCAAATTGAGAACTATTTGTTCACGGGAGATACGCTTTTTCCCGGTGCGTGCGGGCGGGTGGATTTACCCACTTCCGATCCGCGCCAAATGCGTGAAAGTTTATTGAAACTGGCCCAATTACCCGAAGATACGCAGATTTTCGCCGGGCATAGTTACGGCGGAAAGTGCAGCTCTACAATTGGGTATGAACGCATTCAAAATCCATTCATGCGCAATGCGTTGCGTGACAAGGACTTTTTATAATGCATCCGGTATTCTTAAAAATCGGCTCTTTTGAATTGGCCAGTTACGGACTCATGACCGCACTGGGCTATGCGGCGGCTTGTCTGTATCTAGTCCCCCGGCTCAAAAAAATCAGCCTGGATAAAGATACCTTTTGGAATCTTATTTTTATCGCTTTTGTAGGCGCTTTGGTGGGAGCTAAATTACTTTTTGTATTACTTAACTGGAATCAATTAGGTGCTACCTTCGCTGAAAAAATAACAATGGTAGTACGTGATTTCCGATATGGGTTTGTATTCTTTGGGGGAATGATTGTATCGGTTGGTGCGCTTATCTACTATATGAAGAAAAAAAATCTTCCCATTTTAAAAACATCTGACTTTATGATTGTGGGGCTTCCACTGGGGCACATGGTAGGACGTATCGGCTGTTTTTTGGCCGGGTGTTGCTACGGACGGCCGACTACACTGCCCTGGGGTGTTACGTTTACCGATACGCATTCTTTAGTGCCCCCGCAATTACTAGGAATTCCGCTGCATCCTACCCAACTCTACGAAAGTGTTGCTAATTTACTGTTGTTTCTCCTGCTACATAAACTTTATAACAAACCACATAAAGACGGGATGATTTTACTTCTCTATATTGCTTGTTACAGTTTACTACGTTTTACGATTGAATTTTTCAGGGGAGACTATCGGGGTGCTTTTATACTCGGCTTATCCCCCTCCCAATGCATTGCCATTGTGATTTCAACACTGGCATTTACAAGTTGGATTTTTATACAAAAAAAAGGAACTTCCCATGGCAAATAAAAAAACGATTATTTTTGAAGGTTACTCCCGCCGACTCGATATTTTTGTAGCTGATACGCTGGAAACACTTTCGCGTTCCCTTGTGCAAAAACTGATTAAAGACGGCCACGTAACCGTTAATGGGAAAAAAGTAAAACCCTCCTGGCCGCTTACCGAAGGGGAAACCGTTGTGATTGAGCTGCCGCAAGCAGATAGTCGCACAAAACTAGCGGACCTAATGCTCTTTGATGGAAAAGATTTCTTTGCACTTATTAAACCGGCCGGGATGCTAGTACATCCGCAAAGCCCTATCTGGGAAGAACATTTAGAAGCGGCTTTTTCCGCCGAAGAAACGTTAGCTTCCATTATCTTAGCCAACCCACCTAAAGGGTATGACTTGGCTACGCCACGAGCCGGCCTTGTACACCGGTTAGACCGGGAAACCAGCGGCGTGATGATTGTGGCCAAAACGCCCGAATTTCAAGCAGAGATGGTGACTTTATTTGCCAATCGTGAAGTACATAAAACGTACCACGCCATTGCCTGCGGTGAGATACCGGATAATGAAGGAACTATTGACGTACCGATTGGTCGGGTAGCCGGAGGAAAAATTAAGGCTTCCGATGTTGGGCGTGAGGCGGTAACCGGGTACAAAGTGTTGGAACGTAAAAACGGATTTACGTACGTTGAATTATACCCCAAAACAGGCCGCACCAATCAGTTGCGCGTACACCTAAATTGGTTAGGTTACCCCGTCCTGGGCGACTGGCTTTACAAAGGAGCCACCGCCGACCGCTTAATGCTCCATGCGCGGAAAATTGAATTCAAACATCCAATCAGCGGCCGCAATTATCAATTTGAAGCTCCCGTACCGGAAGATTTTTTAGCCGCTTGGAAACGCGTAACCGGAAAATAAGTAAAAAATCCGGCAACACCCTCCCCGCCGGATTTTTTGATATAGATTATTGATAACTTAACATGAGTAGAGCTGATTGCCTTGGGATATGCCTAACAAAGAGCATGTTGGCCCGAAACATTTTTTCTCTCCCCTATCATTTAAAATCAGTTGATTGCATTGAGCATCCTTAAAAAATGTAAAAGCTACACTCACACCACTGTCCTGGGTCTCTTTACGAGCGAACATCGAACAATTGGTCCACCCAGTGGAACCACAAGGTAACTGACACGTTGACCCAGAACAAAAAGCGCCCTCATAGCTAAATCCAAAATCCACGTCCAAATCTTTTGGATAATACAAATCCCACCAATCTGGTTCTTCCAACCTATAAGCTTCGGCCGCTTTTTGGAAAGAGCTCAATATACTCCACACTCCTGCCACTCTGCTTTTCTCTACCGCTTTTTGATACTGCGGCAGTGCCACCGCTGCCAAAATACCGATAATTAAAACTACCACTAATAATTCAATCAGTGTAAATCCTAAACTGCCCGTATTTTGATTTTTCATACTCACTCCTTCTGTTTTAATATAACTGACAAAAGAAGTGTATCAAAAAAAAAAAACGAGTCAAGTGTTTTGTGAATCCTTTTTCTGCAAACAGAAAAAATAACCAAAAAAGTTTTTTTACTTTTTGTGCCGACAAAAAGTAAACAAAAAGTGATATCTACTTTTTCTCGTGCGAGAAAAAGTATCAAAAAGAACACCCCCAAAGGAAGCATAAAAAGGACGGATAAACTATATATAAATAGGTTTTTTCCTATTGAGGTTTTGAAGGCCGACTTGTTCCGCCTATGGAGGGACTCTCAAAACGGTTTTGCTATTTTTTATGTTTGAGCAGAGCGAGTTTAAAAAATAGCCCGTTTTGTTTGTCCCGCAATGGAACCGGGAGGCGAGTCTTTTTCGTTCTTTTTCTACGGCTAGAAAAAGAACATTAAATAATGTTTTTGGTACTTTTTGTTGATACAAAAAGTACAACCATTATTTCTGCAAACAGAAAAAGAATAAAAAATACTTTTATAAATACCAAACAGGTTAAGGAGTATTAACCTTTTCTAATTAATTTTTTCACTTGCCGAATGGCGCGTAGTTTTTTATCTTAATAATGTTCCGGGGAATAAACTGGCGCAAACCAGTAAAGGGAACAACTGGGGGATGGAGAGGGATTTTTTACTGAGGTAAATCATCTTTCTCCGTAAAGACGAAAGCCCCGGCCGGAGTACCCGGTGGGGCTTTTGCCTACCAATTTCATCCAATCCAACCGTATAGGAGGGGACCTGTGCGGTTGGAACCTTCCAGGGCCTTATCTCGTGGGAAAGGTAAGGCCCTTGGTTTTATAAATCTTTTTGATACACGCGGTAACGTTTACTGGGGTGGCAACCACATTCCTCTATACCGCGAATCATCCCGACATTGTCTTCCAGCACCCAGGAAAGTTCTGCCTCGTTCCACACCGCTACACCATGCGTAATAATATGCTTAATCAAAATTAAATCAATGCCACGTTTGCGAAATTCGGGAAGCACTCCTAGCATAATTAACCGTGCATCTTTGATGTGAAACCAGGCCCACAATGCTTTGCATACTCGCCATGGATTTTTGAGTGTTCCTTTCAATTCCTTGAATATCACACTGACATTGGGAATGGCAATGTAAAATCCGGCCGGGACGCCATCCACCTCCAATATGCACGTTCCCTCCGGCTTCAAAATTAATTTTAACTCTTGGACAATTTCGGCCATTTCGCCTTCCCCTAACGGGACAAAACCCCAGTTCTCGGCCCACGCTTTATTATAAATCTCGCGGATGATTTCGGCTTCCTGGTCTAATTTGTCAAGATTGAGCCGCCTTAATGTCACACCTTTGGCACGTTCGCACCGGGCACATACTTTTAAAAAACGCTCAGAAAATGAGTCATCTTTCGTTCGATGGAAGGCTAGTAAATCTTTGATTTTTGTTAGGCCGGCCTTTTCAATTAGTTCCGCATAATACGGGAAATTGTACGGCATCATGATTGCCGGCATGCGGTCAAAACCGTCCACTAAAAGCCCATACGTGTGATTGCTGGAAGGATTAGCAGGGCCCCGCATGGCCGTAACCCCTTGCGCACGCAACCAATTTTCAGCTGCGGCAAACAAAGCAGCACTGACCCGCGAATCGTTTACACAGTCAAAAAAACCAAAAAAACCAATTTTTTCGTGGTGAAATTCATTATGAGCCCGGTTGACTAGTGCCATAATCCGACCGACGGGTTTTTCCCCCTCATAAGCCATAAAAAGCGCTCGCGAAGCATTTTTCCAAAAGGCATCTTGCAAGCTGATTAAGTGTTTCGTATCAGCTTTTAATTCGCCTACCCAATACGAATCATTTTGATAAAGTTCAAATGGAAAATGGACAAATGCATCTAATTCTTTATCTGTCGTTAATTCACGTACAGTCAAAGCCATAAGGCCCCCCAAAAAACAGCACCCCTTCCAAAAGGGGTGCTATCCAAATTATTTAATGATACCTACTGCGCGGCCAGCCATTGCAAAAGCTTCAATAATTTTGGCCACGTGCTCATCCGTATGTGTAGCCATTAACGTCAAGCGGATAAGCGAACGGCCTGGTGGCACCGCCGGAGAAATAACCGGGTTGGCAAAAATTCCCATTTCATGTAGCGCGCGCCACATTTTAAAACAATTTTCGTTGCTGCCTACGTGTACGGGTAAAATCGGCGTAACGCTTGTGCCTAAATCATAGCCCAATTCTTCCAACCCTTTTTTGAGGTTGGCTGTTAAGCGGAACAAATTATCGCGGCGAGAGGTATCCTTTTCAATTAAATCTAAGGCCTTTGTAATGGAAGCAATACAAGCCGGCGGCATGGAGGCAGAGAAAATTTGGCTGCGCGCGTTGTGACGCATATAGTGAATGACATCCGCATCCCCTACCACAAATCCGCCTACCGTTGCGAATGTTTTGGAACACGTGCCAACCACCAAATCCACTTCGCCATTTTCTAAACCGAAATACTCGCATGTACCGCGGCCTGTTTTACCGATAATCCCGGTGGCGTGAGCATCATCCACCATAATCCGCGCGCCGTACTTCTTGCCGATTTTGACAATTTCCGGCAACGGGCAGATGTCCCCTTCCATGCTAAATACACCGTCTACAATAATTAGTTTTCCGGCGTCGGCAGGCAGTTTAGAAAGCACCCGTTCCAAATCGGCCGGGTCGTTGTGTTTGAAGCGGACCATTTCGCCTTCGGACATTTTAATTCCGTCTAAAATACTGGCATGGTCCAATTTATCTACAATAGCATAATCGCCTTTTTTTACCAAGCACGATACTACGCCTAAATTCATTTGGTACCCTGTAGAAAACAAGAGTCCGGCTTGTTTCCCTTTAAATTTAGCGAGTTTCTCTTCCAGGGCATCTGCAATTTTCGTATTTCCGTTGAGTAAGCGCGAACCGGCCACCCCCGTGCCGTATTTTTGGACAGCTTCCAACGCCGCTTTTTTCATCTCCGGGTCGTTGGCAAGCCCCAAATAGTTATTGGAACCGGCCATGATGTATGTTTTTCCATCCAAGATAACCTCCGGCCCTTGCGCAGATTCTATCGGCTGGAAATAGCCATAAATTCCCATACGCATGGCTATTTTGGCATCTTTATAATTTCGGCACTTCTCAAAAATATCAGACATTTTTCCCTCGCACAGCAACCGTTTATTGGGCTTAAGCCTCACACGGTCTACTTACTCACTTTTTTAATAATATTGGTAGTGGAGCGGCCTTTTAATAAGGCGAAACGCACCACTTTTTTTGCAAATTCACGCCCGACAATTTCACTGGGTTTATAATCTCCCCCTTTTACAAGCACGTCCGGGCAAACGGTTTTAATTAAATTATAGGGAGTATCTTCTTCAAAAATACACACGGCAGATACACTTTCTAGTGCCGCCAAGACCAGCGCTCGATCCGCCTGGTTGTTAACCGGCCGCGTGGGCCCTTTTAAGCGACGTACCGAGGCATCACTATTTAACCCCACCACCAGCACGTCCCCTTTTGAACGCGAAAACTCCAACACACTCACGTGCCCGGCATGCAAAATATCAAAACATCCGTTTGTAAATACAATTTTTTTGCCGTTGGCACGCTGCGCGGCAATCCATTTCTTAAGTGCGCGCGGCCCTAAAATTTTATTTTTAGCTTTCACGTTCTTTCTTTTCCTTGGCCATCATCCGCTCAATAAGCCCAGTATCTATATTCCCAGCCACAAAATCTGGCTCATTGACAATTTTCTGGTGAAACGGAATCGTTGTTTTAACGCCCCCCACCACAAATTCGGCTAAACACCGGCGGCTGCGCGCCAGTAGCCGCGTGCGGTCCGGCGCGGTTACAATCAGCTTCGCAATCAAACTGTCATAATAACTGGGGATGGTGTAACCACTGTACATATGACTATCCACGCGAACTCCAAGCCCCCCGGAAGGAATCCATTCTTCTACCGTCCCGGGACAAGGCGCAAAATTATGCTCGCTATCTTCCGCATTGATACGGTGTTCAATCGCGTGGCAACGTACTCTTGCGGCTTCTTTTTGCGTTAGAGTCAGCGGTTCGCCCTGGGCAATTTGGATTTGCATTTTGACTAAATCCTGTCCGCAAACCGCTTCCGTCACCGGGTGCTCTACTTGAAGGCGCGTATTTACTTCCATAAAATAAAATTCTTTCGTGGGGGCCATCAAAAATTCTACCGTTCCCACGCCACGATATTTAGCGGCTTTGATCACTTTACACGCAGCCTCTTGCAATTTGGCCCGCGTGGCCGCATCTACAAACGGAGAAGGCGATTCTTCTACCAATTTTTGGTGCCGCCGTTGCATGCTGCAATCACGCTCGGCAAATGCCACTACATTGCCGTAGTTGTCCGCCGCCACCTGCACTTCAATATGACGCGGATTTAACACGAGTTTTTCAAAATAAACGCGGTCATCCCCAAAATTGGCTTTTGCTTCGCCTTGAGCGGTTTTCATCATCCGGTCCAAATCGGCTTCTTTTAAGCAGGCACGCATTCCTTTACCGCCACCACCCAGCGTGGCTTTAATCATAATCGGGAACCCGATTTTGCGCGCTACTTGGCGGTAATCTTTACCGACAATACCATTAGAACCCGGCGTTACCGCTACCCCGGCTTTGAGCGCAATCGCACGCGCGGTGGATTTTACCCCTAACATAGAAATTGCTTCTGCGGTCGGCCCAATAAACGTCATGCCAGCCTTCGTTACTGCTTTAGCAAAATCTTCATTTTCGGATAAAAAACCATAGCCCGGATGCACGGCATCAGCACCCGTTAGCTTAGCAGCCGTCACAAGCGCATCAATATTTAAATAGCTTAGCGGTGACGGAGAAGCCCCAATGCAAACCGCCTCATCCGCCATGCGCACATGCAAACTGCTTCGGTCCGCCTCTGCATAAACAGCTACAGAAGCAATCCCCATTTCCTTCAGTGTACGGATAATACGCAAGGCAATTTCGCCACGGTTTGCAATTAAAACTTTTTTAAAAGGAGTGATATTTAGTTTGCCGGCCATACGCTATTTCTTCTCGATAAAAAATAAGGGGAGGCCAAATTCCACCGCCGCCCCCTCTTGAGCGGTCACTACGCGCAACGTCCCGGATACGGGGGAGGTAATTTGGTGTTTTTGCGAAACGGTTTCTACCCAACCCAACGCGGCTCCTTCCTCAATAGTTTGACCTTCTTTAAGCACTAAATTCTTTCCCTTTGCAGCCGCATGATAAATCCCAATGGCGGGTGAAGTAACCGGGGTTAAAGAGCAGGTAAACTGCGTGGGTTCGGGCAAGGCTTCTTGTGTTTTTACTTCTATACAGTCGCCTTTATTTTCGTAACAAAATTCGGCTAAATCGGTGGTTTTCATCCAATCGGTAATTTCGGTAATCAATTTTGTATCCATAAAATCCTCAAACGGATAAAGATAGAAATACTTATGTTTATTTTAGCATTTTTCGGGGGACGTTTCCACTCAACTAAAAACTAATCAATTTTAAAGCTGGGCGAAAAGGACTCCTCTAAGTATACTATGAGTATGAAAAATACAACCAAAGTAGTCAGCTTGTGTGCGTGGTTACTGATTTGTCAGATTCCGGCTATTATCGGCAGTTTGTTCGTTCGCAACGCAATGGACTGGTACCACACACTCATTCAACCTCCGCTTACACCCCCGGATGCCCTATTCGGAGCGGTGTGGAGCGTACTATATGTGTTATTGGGGATCAGTGCGTTCTTGCTACTGAACGGAAATTGGCGCATGCACCCGAAATTAACCGCGCTCTTTTTTATCCAACTGGTGCTTAACACCATGTGGACTCCGGTATTTTTTGGGATGCAGCACCTGTTGGGCGCCCTAATGCTCATTATAGTCATTTTGGCACAAGCAATTTGGTTAGCTGTTTGTGCTTGGAAGGAGCGAAAAATCGCCGTGTGGTTACTGATGCCCTATTTCGGCTGGCTAGGTTTTGCCACTTACTTAACGGCTGCGTTCTGGATATTAAATTGAAAACTAAAAACTGAAAAAGAGATGAACAATCGTTCATCTCTTTTGTTCGGCAAACTGTATATTAATTCCAAGAGGATCGCAATTTTTTAATTGCTTTCTTTATTTCCGGCTTTAAGGTAGGATCTATCAAATCGATAAATAATTTACCGTCCAAATGGTCTACTTCGTGTTGAAATGCTTTAGCAAGCAACCCGCGCGCACGCTTTACTTGTTCTTGGCCATTTTCATCTATATATTTCAATGTAACGTCAGTAGCCCGCTTCACATCCGCCCACAAACCGGGTAGCGACAGGCACCCCTCTTCTTCCAGTTTTTCCCCTCGCTTAGATACGATCTCCGGGTTGATAATGACGTAACGTTTCAACGGAGCATTTTCCTCATCTGAAGTAGGAATTAAAATGACTGCCAAGCGCAAATCCAGCCCAATTTGATTAGCCGCTAATCCCACGCCATGAACCGCCAAACAAGTCTCTTCCATATCCTTTAAAAGCTGTGGCAGACGAGGCGCTAACTGATTGTAATCAACCGGTTTTAATTTTTGGCGCAAAATTGATTCGCCATATTTGGTAACACGTAAAACAGTCATATAAGGTATTGTAGCATATTTATTTATCTGTCCAAAAAAGCTAAAATACTTCTAATGACCGATTTGGACTTGCAACTTTTATTTACCACCTTTTCTGCTGGGCGAACTCCGGGCAAGCAGGATTTTAATGCTTCCAAAATGTTTTCTTTGTTAGAAGACCCTTTTAGTATTTGGTGTTCGTTTCATGCACCTCAAGAAGAAGCCGTATACGAAACCAATCGTTACGAAAATTTAAAAATCCGCACCGACCGCAATACACGTGATGAATGGATTAAGCAGGAATTTCCTTCCGTCGTATTTGTAACCGGGGAAAATGAAAGCGAACGTTTCAAAAACACACTAAGTGCCATGGCCCGTGGAGAACAAGCTATTGCAAATGCCCTGCTGTGGAATCTGCCGCAGCATGTGTTTGGAGGCGCCAACCTATTGGTTCGAGCGGACGAACAACCCAGCGTGTTTGGAGCGTACCACTACCGCATTTTTCAATTTAAACGGGCCCATGATTTGAAAGAGCATTATGCATTACAAGTAAGTCTGTTAAATAGAATATTGGGGAATATTCAAGGATATACGCCCGAGGCTACGCGTGTGTTTCTGCAAAACCGACGGTTGGATGTCCCCTATAATACTCACCAGGAACGTTTGGAACGGGAACTTACATTTTGGCAACGTATCCGAGATGGCTTGGCCCGACCGGAAGCGCACAAACCACCCAAAGCGGCCTCTTCTCCGTGGCGGGTGTATGCAAACAAGGTAATTACACAAAGCAAAGATTTACTCATGCTTCCCGGCCTTAATACAGAAATGCGCCAATGTTTAAAAATCAACGGATTACACACCACAGATGATGTGGCACGAGCCGGTCTAGAAAAATTGCAAGGAATCTTAGAGGAACCCCATGCAACAGATTCCTACTACAACGCCCTAGCGTATCTGCACCAAAAACCTGTTTTGCGCGAAGCGGGGCACTTTCCCCCTCCCGATAAAAAATATAATTTGTATTTTGATTTTGAAGCTACGGAAACTTTCACCAAAGAAAACACCTCCTTCGTCTATCTTATCGGCATCTGGGATAAAGAAAAAGATAAATACGTTAGCTTTGTAGCCAAGACGCCCGAAGAAGAAATCAAAATTTTTGAACAATTCTACGATTACATTTCTGATTTTTCCCAAACGGTTCTGTATCACTGGACGGAATATGAAGTACGCAAAATGAAAAAATTAGCAACCGCCCACCCACAGGATGCTGCCAAATTAAATGCCCTTTGTTCTATCTGTTACGACTTAAAAGTGGCCGTTAATAAAGCCTTTTATCTGCCGGCACCCAGTTTTTCATTAAAGGCCGCAGCCCCGGCTTTTGGATTTAATTGGCGACAAGATGACTGCGGGGCCATGGATAGCATGGTTTACTTTACCAATTGGCTGAAAACAGGCCAAGACGATTTGCTACAAAAAGTGCTTATGTACAACGAGGATGATTGCAAAGCCATGTTGGATCTGGAAGATAAATTAAAGGTTTCGGAAATATTGGATTTTAAACATGAAAAAAGAATTTGAAATATTGCAACTTGCTCTGCGTGAGGCGGCCAAAACCGTTCGGCGCAAATTCGGGAAAGTTTCGTACGAATTAAAAGAAAAAGCAAATTTGGTAACCCAGGCAGACCGAGCGAGCCAAGAAGTTATTTTAAAAATTATTCGCAAGCATTTTCCCTCCCATGATTATTACGCTGAAGAAGATGCACGCAAACAAACCGGTTCTCCTTACACGTGGGTCATTGACCCCATTGACGGAACAACCAATTTTGCACATACACTTCCGCAGTGCAGTATTTCCATCGCTCTGTTCAAAGGGGATGCACCCGTATTAGGGGGCGTAATGAACCCTATTACCGGGGAAACATTCTTGGCACAAAAAGGCAAAGGAGCCACCCTAAATGGCAAAAGAATCCACGTTTCTAAAACCAAACGGCTGGCCGATGCACTGCTGGTAACGGGATTTCCCTACAACCGATTTAATCGGTTACCCGAGCTGTTAGACTGCTTCGGCCGTTTTTTAAATTCTTGCCATGATGTACGCCGCTTGGGTTCGGCTGCGCTGGATTTATGTTGGGTAGCGGCCGGAAGATTAGACGGTTATTGGGAAGAAAATTTAAATCCATGGGATGTAGGCGCAGGGATACTTATTTTGCAAGAAGCGGGTGGAAAAGCAACCGATTATCGAGGGAAAAAATATAAAAATTTAGAATCGTATGGGCACACTATTTTGGCTAGTAACGGGCACATCCATCGCCAAATGTTGTCTATGTTGAACCTAAATTCCCAAGCAAAAAATAAAAAGTAATCAGCGGTGCCTGTTTTTTGGTACAATGAATGAAAGAAAAGGGGTTTGATTATGCCAGTTACCATTGTGAAGCAATACAGCGTTTTCTTAGTAAATGAGCCGGGTTCCCTCAAAAATTTTGCCGATTTATTGGTCCGCGAAAACATCAGCACCATCGCTTTATCCCAAGGGGTACGTTACGATGCAGCTGTGTTTCGTTTGGCTGTAAAGTATGAAAATGAGCTCAGCCACGCATTGACCAAAGCCGGTTTCACCAGTGTAAAAACCGATGCCCTTTGCATTGATGCACCCGACCGAATCGGATTAGCACGTGATATTGGGGCCGTTCTTTTTAACCATCGCATCAATATTACCGCTATTTATGGGGCAGCCCAAGAAAATGGATTAAGCCGTTGGATTGTCGTTGTAAACGATATTACAAAAGCGCTCCAAGCGTTGGAAGAGTCAGGGCTGTTTACTTAATCTGCAATTATTTTTATGACTAAAAGAGGGGACCTTTCAAGTTGAGAGGTCCCCTCTTTAGTACAAGTGTCTTGTTTATTTTTGTAATTTGCGAACTAAATCCACTCCAAATTTGGCGGCTTTGTAAAAACCCGAATCCAAAAAAGAAGAAACGTTATCCAGTAACGCAAAGGTGCTTTTCGTTTTTTCAATATTTTCCGCCGTGGTCATCGCTAGATATTCCACCGCTTCAGCGGTACGCGTAATTTGCAAGAAAGTGCGTACTGCATAAATCACCAAAATCACAAAGGTAATTACCGCTACTAACACACACCATTGGTAAAAGTCCATAAAATCCTCCTCACAACCTATTTATTTTATTAAACCAGTTTCCGCCGTATCCGTCAAGAGCTAAAAACCAATTAAAAAATGCTTGACAGACCTCTCCTTATTAGTAATAATTATTATTAAGCAAAAATGAGCGACCGTTGTTAAAAACAAAATTTTTTTCGTTTTTCCGACGTAAACAAACATTTTATATCCGTTTTTAGTTTAAATGCTCAGACGTAATTTGCATTTTTACTCTGTTTTTGCGAAAATTTAAGAACCGCGGATAGTATGCGCGGCTAAAACTCTACCAGGGAAGTAATAAATTATGGAAAACTCGGAAGTCATTACCCACATCGTCAAAAGAGACGGTTCTACCCAAAAATTTGATTCTAAAAAAATTACTAAAGCTATCGCTAAAGCCGCTGAAGCAACTAGCGAATTCGACGAAGAAACAGCTAAAAAACTAACCATTCGCGCCATTAATATCATCCAACAACTTTATTCGGATACCGTTCCGAACGTAGAAAATGTACAAGATATTGTGGAAGATGTACTATTAACTTCCAACTATCATAAAACCGCCAAAGCTTACATCTTGTACCGCGATCAACATGCCCGCATGCGCGAAATTTCTTCTAAATTCAATGTAGATTTGGTAGATCAATACTTGCAGAAAATTGACTGGCAAGTCAATGAAAATAGCAACATGGGCTATTCATTGCAAGGGCTTAACAACTATATCTCTTCGGAAATTAGTAAAGTGTACTGGCTTAATAAAATTTATCCCGCCAACGTAAAACGAATGCACTCGGAAGGCGATTTTCATTTGCACGATTTGGGGTTGTTAGGTGCCTACTGCGTGGGTTGGGATTTGCAAGATTTACTGCTTAGCGGTTTTACGGGCGTAGTCGGTAAAGCAGAAAGTAAACCGGCTAAACACTTCCGCACCGCCTTGGGCCAAGTGGTCAATTTCTTCTACACATTGCAAGGAGAAAGTGCCGGGGCTCAGGCCTTCAGCAATTTTGATACGCTCTTAGCACCTTTTATTTACTATGATAAACTTTCTTATGATGAAGTAAAGCAAGCGTTGCAGGAGTTTTTGTTTAACGTCAACGTGCCGACCCGCGTCGGTTTCCAAACCCCGTTTACGAACTTAACCTTGGATTTAACGGTTCCTTCTTATTATAAAGACCAGCCGGTCATTATCGGCGGAAAATTACAGGATAAAACCTACGGCGAATTCCAGGAAGAAATGGACATGCTCAACCGTGCCTTCTGCGAAGTAATGCTCGCCGGGGATGCAAAAGGCCGCGTGTTTACCTTTCCGATCCCAACCTACAATATTACCAAAGATTTTGATTGGGAAAACCCGAAATTGGAACCCTTATGGGAAATGACTGCGAAATACGGAATCCCGTATTTTGCAAACTTCATTAATTCGGATATGAACCCCGAAGATGCCCGTTCCATGTGCTGTCGTTTACGTATTGATAACCGCGAACTTCGCAAACGCGGCGGTGGCTTATTCGGTTCTGCTCCGTTGACGGGTTCTATCGGCGTAGTAACGATTAACTTGCCAAGACTTGGCTATTTATCCAAAAACGAAGAAGAGTTTTTCGCTAACTTGAAAGACCGTATGGAAGTAGCGCGCACCAGCTTAGAAATTAAACGTAAAGTGATTGAACGTTTTACCAAAGGAAACCTCTATCCGTATATGAGTTTCTACTTGCGCTCGGTACGCCAACGCTTTAATGAATACTGGAAAAACCATTTTTCCACTATCGGTTTGGTCGGACTCAATGAAGCCGCTGTCAATTTAATCGGAACGGATATCGGCTCGGAAAAAGGCCGCGCGTTTGCCGAAAAAGTGCTTACGTTTATGCGCGAAACCTTGGTCAAATTCCAAGAAGAAACCGGCAATAATTACAATTTAGAAGCGACCCCGGCGGAAGGAACTTCCTACCGCTTGGCCAAACTGGATAAAGAACGTTATCCCGATATCATTTGTGCAAACGAAGATTTGTACAAACAAGGGCATCAACCGTTCTACACCAATTCTTCACAATTACCGGTAAATTATACTGACGATGTTTTTGAAATGTTGGACTTGCAAAGCACCATCCAATCCAAATACACCGGCGGTACCGTGCAGCACATTTTTACCGGTGAAAAGATTAAAAACTTAGACGCGATGAAGAAATTCATCCGCACCGTATGCGAGAAATACACTTTACCGTATTTCTCTATTACGCCCACGTTTAGTGTCTGCCCCAAATGCGGCTACATCGAAGGCGAACATTTCGAATGCCCCAAATGCAAAGCCGAACGCATGCAGGAACTGGAACGCAAAGTTAGACTCTTGGAAGAACAGCTTTACAGCAAATAGTTCTTCTGAAACAATACTTTTTAGGCAATTTCTTGCTGAAATTGACCTAAATGTTGAACGGACGCTGGCTTACGCAGCAACAAAGTAATGGGTTTTCACGGCCCCATTCCCGGCAACCGACCCAAGACGTACCCAAAAATAATTAGGAGAAAGTTATGACCGCACAAGAAAGAAAAGTAGTAGAAAACCAAATTTCCGAACTTAAAAAAGAAATGAGCGAAGTAAAAGGCTCTAAATGTGAAGTGTACTCTCGCGTAGTCGGTTACCTGCGCCCGGTACAAAACTGGAACAAAGGGAAGAAAGAAGAATTTGCCATGCGCAAAAACATGAACGTCGGCGGCTGCAGCTGCGGATGTGATTGCTCCAGCGACAAATAATCTCTCTTTCACAGTAACGGGCTTCCATGAAGATAGGTGGACTGGTAAAATTTACCTTAATAGACTTTCCGGGCCGGCCGGCAGCGATTGTTTTCACACAAGGTTGTAATTTTCGTTGCCGCTATTGCCATAATCCGGAGCTTGTCTATCCCCATTTGTTCACGGAACCCGTTACTGAGGAAGAAATCTGGTCCTTTTTAAGACGCCGTCAAGGCACCTTAGAAGGCGTTGTTATTTCCGGGGGAGAACCTACCCTCCATGAAGATTTGCCTGCCTTTATGGGCCGTTTAAAAGAAATGGGTTATGCAACCAAAATCGATACAAATGGTTCCCGGCCCAGTGTCCTAAAAGAACTCATTGATAAAAAACTGGTGGATTTTATTGCAATGGATCTAAAAGCTCCGTTGGAAAAGTATGCCGCTATTACCGGCGTAGAAACGAATCCCACTATTTTAAAAGAATCGATGAATCTAATTCTTCAAAGTGGTCTTGAATACGAATTTCGCACCACTTACGATAAAGAAGTACTTACCGAGGCGGATATTACCGCTTTAGAGGAATTGACCCTACGTAAAAATTACCACGTACAAGAGTGTTTACCCGTGGCCAAGGAAAAGAATGTGCTTAAAGTAATGCACAAAGAGATTTAGTTAAAATGCTTTCAAGAAATAAAAATCCCCAGGAGAAACCCTGGGGATTTGTTTATTTAGAATTAATCTCAAGGAGAGAACTAAATGCTCGCAACTCTTCCCAATGCGGCAGTTTTTTTCGGAAAATAGCATCATTTACAACTGTAGATATTGTAAACCGATACCCATCTGCCGTTACATACACTTGGTTAAGCTGAGTCGTAGCAATCGTTTTTTTAACCGTTGCACTCGTTTCTGGGTCTTCCAAATAGCTTTGGTTAGCACGCTGGAGATACATCAAATGTTGGTCCAAGTACTCAATAGCATTCCAATCTTTAGCGTTTTTGGGCCATGCACCTTTAAACGCTATCTCCTTCGTTTCCTCATTCATTCCGGAAGCTGTGGGCCTAACCAATCGTTTTTCTACCGCAGAAACAAATTTGCTGAATACTTTCTTGTCATCTTTCTTCAAACAATATTGTTTGATGTAGCTAATCGGCCGCACAACCGTTGTACCATAAGATGAAGTCACTGGTGACACTAAGGCACTGGCCAACTTAGCCAAATCTTCTTCTTGCTGTTGCGCTGTTTGGCTTTCCCCGGATCGAATTGCCTGTTGCTGTGCAGAAACCAAAGTCAAAAAATCTTCTTGTAAGTTAAACAATATTGGAAGAAATTTTTCCTTTGCGCTTTCGTCCGGTATATTAATCGCTGCAAATTGGTTGAATTGACTTAGCTGTTTATAAGCATCTTTCAAGGGATTCTCTCTTCTGGCAGCTATTTCTCTTTCAACCGCCATTTGCACCTGCGTTATCTGTTCCGATAAGGGAGCCCCCATATCCTCCACCTGCATGGGGAGATCTCTCGGCGGCTGACTCGGTGCAAGATCCGGTCTTTGGGCAGAAGCTTCCCCAACAACCATGACCAATAATCCCATGAATATCAATGCTTTTTTCATAAACGCACTGCCATCAATTTTTAGTTAGCTGCTAATTCCCCGATATATTTACCAAAGAGGAATACTTCGTTGGTTAAACTCGCATCAAACCAATGGATGTCGGTTTCTTGTTGAGCTGCAACATAATCGGAAAATACAATCGTTTCACCCCAACCGGTTTTCACTGGTTCGTTCAGAATCTTCGCTAAACGAACTAACTCTTTTTTATCTTGCACTTGGTGTTCATCAAAAGCTTCGGAGATGCTCAATGCTTGCTGAAAAACGTGAGAAACATTTTCCTCCCCCATTTTTCCTACATATTTTCTCCATACCTCAATGTAACCAAACAGTTCTTCTGCTTCGGCAGAAAGCGGTTTTTCCGGTACACCGGCATATTGTACTAATACTCTATTTAATTCGTATAGTGCGTTAATCGGCTCATCGGACATCCAATGACCTCTAACATCATCAATATGATCTACAATGTATTGGGAAATCACGATGGTTTCACCCCAACCGGTTTTAATTGGTTTGTTTACTTCTTTACAAACTCTCTTGATAAGTTCGGTATCTTTTGTTGCCAAAAGCTCATCCATGGCATCTGCCATATTAGTGGCTAATGACTGTAATATAAAAGAAGATCTCTCTTGTTCACAAGTACTTACATGTCGACGAAAATCTGCCAATACATGAAATACACCACCCGCAGCTTTTAGTTCTACTTTCGAATGGACAACTGATTCAAGCTGCGAGAGGGGAACAGCTTCTATTTTTTTAACTGTGGAAGTAGTTTTCTTCCCCTTCTGAGCCAATGCACACGGCGCCATAACTGCTAGCGCGAGGACCATCACCAAAATTTTTTTCATACCATTCTCCTTAAGAATAATTTGAGGATTTCCAACTCCTCTATCTATACTATATCGGTTCTTTTTTCCCGAAACAAGGGTCTTTGGTCCTAGATACCAAATGGGTCTATGCCTAGGCCCTAGCAACCAAATTCGCGTTTCTCATAGGCACTCCCTACTGCCGTCCATGACGTTTATATAGTGCACAAATGCAGGTTTTCAACAATAAAAAACCGCCCTAAAAAGAGCGGTTTTTGTAAACGAAAATGAACCTTATTGGATACCGTAGAGAATATCGCGGTTAAAGGCAAATAACTCATCTGCCGATTCTGATGAAAACCACTCGTCAGAGGCACCCTGCAAATGTTCCTCAATATATTGGCCCATCACGATCGTTTTTCCTTCTCTCCAACCCACTTTCATCGGCTTTTGCATTTCGCGTGCCAAGGCTTTTACGACTTGCGGATTTTTGGCTACGAACCGGCTTGCAATGTCTGAATTATCCGCAAATTTTTCAGCAAGTTTTTCGTAAAGATTCAGAAAACTCATTAAAACAGCGATATCCTTTTCTTGTTTACTCGTCGCCAACCCAGAACGTACTTTTTCAATATTTTTCAAAATCTGATTGACAGCTTTCAATTCTGCATCCGTCATGGGTGGAAATGGAAAGCCGGCATTATCAATTAACAGATCAGCAAATGCATCTAACCGATTAACCGGTTCGGCAGCAGTCCATGCTTGGCGAGCTTCATTCATATGCTCTGTAATATAATCAGAGACGGAAATTGTTTTTCCCCAACCTGTTTTCATTGGGCGATTAATTTCTTCACATAGCTGTTTTAAAACATCCGCATCTTTAGCCTCGAAAGCATCGCCGGCTAACACTTGCTGCGGATTTTTCGCTGCTTCGGATACCAAACCTTCATACAGAAAAAGCATGGATTGCAAAATTTCACTGGGATGTTCTTGTTTCATTTCGGCAACCCCAGAACGGACTGAATCCAAAAGATCAAGCACAAACGTAACATCTACTCGATCCGCTTTCACCGCCGATTGAATCTTGCGCAAAATTCCTTCGGGCATTAAATTTTGCCCCTGCTGTGCCCACGCACCTGGTGCTAATATTGCTAGCACGAAAAACGTCATTAACATTTTCCTCATACCAATCTCCTATTCTTTTATTTTCCTAAGTTTATACTGTATCGTTTCTAAACTTTTTCAACAAGGGCCTTTTGTCCTAAAAAGACCTGGGTCATTGGACCCATTTATTAGTAGGAAAACTCCCCTTTTTCGTATACAGTTACTTCTGTACCGTTTTTAAGTTTGGCTTTGACACGTTTATTTTCGGTATTGATTAAGTCCCAATGCAGCGACGAATCATTAAAACCTAATGACTTTTTAACTTCTTTGGTAAGTTCTTTTTGTACACCGGTATACGTATCAGCATAACTGGCCCCGACAGCTACGTGGCAATTCCCATATTTTCCGCCGAAGTTTTCATCAAACAAAATATCGGCCATAAACTTGTTGATTTTAGAGAAGCGGCGGTCCGTAAGTGAAAATTCGCCGATTTGGGCAGCGCCCCGGTCCATGGCAAGCATTTTGCGTACAAACTCGCCACCTTTTTCGGCATCGGCTTTTACCGCACGTCCGTTTTTAAATTCTAAACGAACGCCTTTGACATAATTGCCGCTCCGATAGGAAGATAAATCCGCGAAGTAGATACCCTTCGTACCGCGCCAATCAGGCGAAGTAAAAATTTCAAATGAAGGAATATTGCATCCACCGCCGGCAATAAATTTACGTTTATCACCTAATAATACGGTAAAATCCATATGCTCCGATTCAATGTGTAGCGTCTCAATCGGCAGAGAGGAAAGCCAAGCGCCAATTTCATTAATTTGTTTGGTAACTTCTTGCCATTTTTTGACCGGATCTTTTTCATTTAAGAAACAAGCCCGAACGATTTGGTTTGCATACTCTTTGGGGGTCAGCCCGGCACGCTTAGCCAATTCCGGCGTTGGGTAATTACAAAGGGTCCAGGAAAAAAATCCTTCTTGTTCCCGTTGGTCTAAAATTTCACGAATCGGCTTACGTGCCACCGCACTTTTCCCGATACGGGCCGGATCTACATTCTTAAGGTACGTCAAATCCTGCGGAGCATGCAGCGCAATTAATCCATTGATTCCCCCCTGGAATTCTTTTTCACCGGGAGCTAAAAAAGCAAGTTGCTTATCATCTGCCACGGTGTAAAAATCTTTAGAAAGTCCTTCCGGTGCTTGAATGCGAAGTACCGGCTGTAACCGGGCTGTAAGCAACTTATGATAAATTTGTTCCGCCAAAGGAAGAGCGGCTAAATCGGTACGCAGTAAAACGCTGTCATATTTTTTAAATTTTCCGTTGCGCCGGGCTGCCTGCAATGCCCAAATCATTACATCTGCATATTTTTCTAATTGTGTTTTAGTAAACATTTTTCTCTCCTTTTTCTCGTATAATGTTATAATACAAAATATAGAGGACATCTTAAAATGATAAAAAAACTTGTATTTTTGATGCTTGTAAGTTGTTTTGTAGTGCCGGCCTGGGCGGATGTGTCCCCCAAGCCTGAGATGGAATTTTCGTTCATTTACGAAACCCAAAACAAACCGCTTATTGACCCGGCACACAGTGAGCAAATCCAATGTAGTGATAACCAATGCTTAGAAAGTAAACCTTTGGGGCACTACGGGATCCAAAAGTTGTATTGCTCAGCCGGGAAATGTTTCTCCGTTGCGTATGAATATACGGACTATCAAAAATTAGTGATTGCTTTCACGGACGGTTCCGTACGTGAAAGTAATATTTTTCTGGCCCCGCGCAAATTGCGCGCACGGTTTAACGTATACGTATTTGAAAAGGCTTTAATGGTCGAACCCACCGACCTTATTCCGGATGCCAGCGGTTGGACGCGTCTGGATGCCTGGGTGTCGTTATTCATTATTTTGATTTTGGAATTGCTAGCCGCCTCTGCATACGTAATTTATAAACGTAAAAGTTTTCGCATTCTCTATAGTGTGGCAATCGCTAACCTACTCACAACGACCGTATCATGGTTATACTTGGCCTGGTATGTACCGGAAAGCACGCTACTTTGGTTGTTTGGCTTAGTGGCGGAAACGCTAATCATTCGCTATATGAACCTTAAGCAAATGTCATTGGGCGAATCGTTTGTGCTCAGCTTAGTGATAAATGTAACGAGTTACTCTTTAGGCATGATGCTTTCTTTCGTCTTAGCTCCAATTTTATTTTAGTATACGTGCTATAAAAAACCCTGGGATTTTCCCAGGGTTTTTTATTTATATCTATCCCTAAAAGATTAATTCAGCAGCGCACGTACTTGTTGGTTTACGGCTTCTAATTTTTTCTCTTCTTTTTTTGTCAGCTGTTTTGTGTTGCCACTTTGCACATTCTCACGGATTTTGGCAATTAGTTTTTGGTTATAGGCACGCTCTCCAATCCAATTTTGAGAGAATGCCGCCAACTCTTCTATCGTCGTATCTTTTACCTTGGATACACGCCAAGCCCAATAGCGTGCCTCCAACTCAAACACCGGTTCTTTTAACTCCCGGATTTTACGATTACGTTCCGCCAATTTTGCGGCAGCCGGATTTTCCCTTCCGTTATTTAAAAACGCTCGAATTTCGCGCTTATTTTCATCTAACTGTTCCATTTCTTCCGGCGTTAACGCGGGAACTTGAGGACCATCCGCATACTGCTTAACCAAGGCTACGAAGCGCTCGTTTTCCTCCGGCAATCCTAACCAGCTTTTGGCATTTTCCTCTAAGGTCCCCATTAATAAGTTCCCTTGCTGCACTTGGCGTGCATAATACCGAGCCTCGATATCTTGTACTTTGGCGCTAATGGCCGATATTTTTGCATCTCGTTCGTGTTTGACTTTGTCCAAATCACTCACCGAATTTTTCGGAGGTAAAGGCGTTTTGGGGGTCAACTCTCCCTGGGCCGCCGTAAGAGGAACAACCAAACTAAGCAATATCACACTGATAATAAATTTCCGCATATTTAGCTCCTTGTAATTGGGACTTCTTGTGGGAAATCATCATACGAAATTCCCAAATCTTGCCCCGGTAAAGCCAGTTCCCGGTAAAAAGCAAACTGCATGCGGTTAAACTCCCCCGGATCCGGCAAGTATGTGGATTGGTGCGCGGTTAATTGCCAAATAGAGAGAAACACAAGCACCGTAACTCCGGCCGCACATAATCCCCATACCGTTTTTCTTTTAAAAGAATTTTTTTCTGCGCAAATCTGCTTGTACACCTTGTGTTGCAAGGCCTTACTTTCATCTAAATCCACTTGCTGATAACGTGTGATCAGTTTATCTTCTGCCCACTTCATAACGCCTCCAACCGGCCACGTAATTTTTGTAAAGCCCGATTTAAAATAGTCCCTACGTTGCTTTCGCTTAGCCCGGTCATTGCTGCAATTTGACGGTTATTTAAACCGGAATAAAATTTTAAGGCAATAAGATCTCTTTCCTTGGATGATAATTGTGTCAGCGCCGCTACTAATAATTTGTTCTGCTCGCTAATAGCCAACTGCTCAAACGGAGTTTTATCATCTGCGGTCCATTTTTCCTCTTGTTCAGTTAACGAGAAAAAACGTTTGAGCTGCCAAAACCGATAATATTTATTAACCTCATTACGAGCAATGGTGAAAATCCATTGTTCCGCAAGCCCTCGGGTGGCATCAAATTGTTGTTGGTGTTCGTATACTTTCTGCCAGGTAAGCGAAGCAATTTCTTCTGCCGCATGCTCCTGGTTAATGCGGCTGCGAATATACGCCAACACTGGTTTAAATAGCCGATTATAAATTTCTTCAAAATGCATAACTGCCTCGCGCTGGATACGCCTCTACTTAGATTATCCAGCTGCGCGAAAAGTATCACACTATTTTAGAAAATCAGTAGAGAAAATGCCATCACCGCCATTCCGGCAATTACACCCAAGATAACTCGATGACCTTCGCCGTATTCGTGGGCAGTAGGCAACAATTCATCCAGCGAAATATACACCATAATCCCGGCAACGAAAGCAAACATCACTCCGAACAAGGCCTCCTGTAGCACTGCCCGGAGTATCCAAAAACCAAGAAGTGCTCCTGCCGGTTCCGCCAGTCCCGATAAAGCACTATAACTAAATGCTTTATATCGGCTCCCGGTAGCATGATAGACCGGTAAGGCCACCGCCACCCCTTCCGGAATATTATGAATGGCTACAGCCACCGCAACGGAAATCCCCAGAGACGGCTCTTGTAAATCCGCCATAAACGTGGCCAATCCTTCCGGGAAATTATGAATCGCCAACGCCAAAGCTGTGAATAAGCCAAGGCGCTTGAGTTTATCCTGTGGATCCAGTGTGTGTAGTCCCACATGATGAGAGGGAAGCAGCACATCAATCAGCCACGCCGCCAAAATTCCGGCAAAAAAAATCCCGGTACTTAACCAACGACCCGAAAACGTGCCATATATTTTTTCCAATGTGATAGAGGCTTGCGGCAAAAGTTCCACAAAGGACACGTAAACCATGACTCCAGCCGAAAAACCCAGTCCAAGTGATAAAACAGCCAAATTGTCCTTTTTGATTACAAAGGCCAGGGCACCGCCAAGCATGGTGGCAGCTCCTGCTAAAAAACTTAACCCTAGTGAGAATTGAATTGATCCATCCATGGGTATACTCTAGCAAAAAGAATACCCTGTACAAACTTAAAAAATAGATTAAAAATGGCCCCAATTTTATAAATAGTATAATATTCGTATGTCTGAAACTTTTTCCCCCATTTTCACTGATGAATTTAAGGATGCGCTGGCCCTTTTAGAATCAAAACCGGCGGTGCAACCGCTTATTTTTATCACGGGGCGCGCCGGAACGGGGAAAACCACTCTTTTGAAATACTTTGCTGAACATACCGCTCAAAACACGGTCGTCCTGGCAACTACGGGACTAGCGGCCATCAATGTACGCGGGCAAACCATTCATTCCTTTTTCCATTTAAAACCGGGAAATTTGCTCGACCTAGCTAACTTAAAACGACTTCCGCGGCGTACCATTGAAGCGGTAGATACGATTATCATTGATGAAGTTTCTATGCTTCGGGCCGATTTATTAGACGCGCTGGATTATATTCTGCAAATTTCTACGCATAGCGATGAACCTTTTGGCGGCAAGAAAATTATTTTATTTGGCGATTTATTTCAACTTCCTCCGGTAGAAGAACAAACGAGCGGCGGTTTATTTGACCTTTTTCGTGAAACATACGCCAGCCCCTACTTTTTTGAGGCGCACGTATTAAAACGTTTGCCGCTGGAAGTGTTTGAACTGAAACGGATTTTCCGCCAAAAAGCCGACCCGGATTTTGCCCATCTACTCAATCTGATTCGGGAAGGAAAAGCCACCCAACCGCAATTAGATACGTTGCTTAATACCCATAAAACATTTGAACTACCCGAAAATTTTGATAACTGCATTATTCTATCTCCCACCAACCGTGAGGCTGCCTGGCGAAACCTGCATTATTTAGCGCAACTTCCGGGAGAGGAATTTGTTTACGAAGCTACGCTGGATGAAGGATTTCAAAAGAAAACGACTCCGGCCGAACAAACGTTGCGGCTCAAAAAAGGAGCCAAAATTATGATGCTGATGAACGATGACCATTGGGTCAACGGCGATATTGGCACCGTGTATGATTTGGGACCGGATTTTATTGAGGTAGAACTCAAGGGTTGTGTTTATCAAGTAGAACCCCATGTTTGGGAAGATGTCAAATACGAATTCAATGCGCTCACACAAAAATTGGAACCGCGTGTGCAGGGTTTCTTCAAACAATATCCCCTCAAATTAGCCTGGGCTATTACCATTCATAAATCGCAAGGGCTGACGTTTGACCACATTTATTTGGATATTGGCCGCGGCGCATTTGCTACCGGTCAAACATACGTAGCGTTAAGCCGTTGCCGCACGTTAGGCGGAGTACATCTAAAAAAGGATATTTCTGTGCGGGATGTCCAGTGCGATAAACGCGTGCAACAATTTTTTGAACAGGTACGCGGGCCCAAAGGACCTTACTAAACGAGTAATAAAATTAAGCTAAGTATACTAAGAAATCCGCCGCCCAACATAAACAAAACACCTAATATCATCCGGATCCAGTCCATCAATTCATTTCCTCCGGGATAAACACGTACATCTTTGAAATCTTGTGGATTGATACCCACCTGGCGCCGCTGCCCCATCAGCGGTTTATAACGACTATAATTTTTATCCGTAACTTCTCGGCTTTCTTCATTAAAATAAAAGGAAACGATGGGATAATATACGGTTTCATAACGTTTTATTTCCCAATTATAAATTTGACCTGGCTTATAAGCTGTAACTTTCCCCTCAACTTTGATTGCCGTTTTAAAAAATTTTTTGTCATTTTTTCTACAAAAATATCCTATAAAAAATAAAAAAATTCCAGCATTCATCCGCCCCTTTATTGTTTTGAACACTATATAATTTTTAGTAATTCATGCCAATGAGATCTATCAGAAATTGTATAATGAATGCGTAGGTCACTGCCTGATTTTTCAGGTAGAAAAATAGGAGAAGAAATGAAAAAATATTCTGCAGAACTCTTAGGCACATTTGTGCTTACGTTTTTCGGTTGCGGTTCCGCCGCAATTGCCGGCGCCACTTTAGGCACCCTGGGCATTGCTTTTGCCTTTGGTTTATCCATCGTGGCCATGGCTTATGCCATCGGGAATATATCCGGCTGTCACATTAACCCGGCAGTTTCTTTGGGTGTATTTTTAACCGGGAAAATGACCGGAAAAGATTTTTGTGGCTATGTATTAGCTCAAACCCTTGGAGCTATTTTAGCTGCGTTTTTACTAGCCACCTTGATTGCTATGTCTAATCTGGGCGGCGTAGACACAACCGGTTTGGGTACCAATGGCTATGGAATTGCATCCTCCGTTGGCTTACCTGCTACTGGAGCCTTTTGTGTGGAAGTCATCTTAACCACTGTATTTGTGCTGACCATTTTGGGAGTAACCGATGGCGAAAAAACCAGCGTCATTGCTGGGCTGGTAATCGGTTTAACGCTCGTCTTTGTTCATATTATGGGTATCCCGTTAACAGGGACTTCCGTTAACCCCGCCCGCAGCTTTGGCCCGGCCTTAGTTTTAGGTGGAATTGCCTTGAAACAAGTGTGGCTATTTATTGTAGCTCCACTGGTAGGGGCTGCTCTAGCTGCCTTAATTTGGAAAAACTTGAACACTTCCAAATAACCTCTAACATAATACTCCCAGCAGTTTTCGCTGCTGGGAGTATATAATTAAACACTAAATAGCTATATTATCCTCTACCGACAAAGTAACATACTATTAAACCCGCCAATCCAAACAAAAAAGCACCTACATATAAGGCTAATTTAACGCCTTGCCGCACGCGCGAATTAGAAATATTCTGTAAATCCACCCCTACTTTTACTACCTCGGGCCTTTTACAAAATAACGGCTTTATAACCGTGTCTTGAATATAGTGCTGGCGCCCTTCCCATTCAAAACAAACGCGATCTTCCCCTCGTACTCTTCCTGAAACCAAAAAAGCCTTTCGGAAAAAACGCAGATATTTCCACGTGTTTATTCCACCCCAACCAAAAAAACACCCGTAAACTAGCGCTGCTACAATAAACTCCGTTGAGGGAAAAATTTTGACGATTAATTTTAGCAGGAGATGAAGCATACACTACTTATTGATAATTAACGATAATAACCGGCTTGTCAAAAGAGATAATGAAATAATCTCCAGTAGAAAAAACATCCCGTTCGTGTTGCGGGGAGTGAAATGGTTCCGCGATACCGGCTGTTAGATAACCGGCCTTTTTGGCTGTTTGTAAGGCATACAAGGCATCTTCCACTACAAGTGTACGTTCTTTACGGGTCCCCAACCGCTTTAATGCACTATCATATACGTCCGGGCTTTGTTTGCCAATTCCAACTTCATCACAAGTAATAATAAAATCAATGTAAGGTAACATCCCCAACCGTTCAAAAGCCCGCTGGGCCAACTCTTTGTGGCTGGCAGTAGCTACACTTATTTTAATTCCCTGTTTATGCAAGTCTTTAAGTAATTGTAGGGCCCCCGGCTTAGCTTGGATATCGGTTAAATAATGCTCCCAAATAGGGGCTAATGTACTTTCCAAAATTTCTTCCGCTGATTGGGAAAAACCATAACGCTCCTTAATAATACGCGCTCCTTCCATCAAGGACAATTTTGACATTTCGTCATCTAATCCCGGAGGAGGCTCTATACCTTGAGAACGTAAGAAATTAGAAGCGGAGTTCTTCCAGGCAGGCAATGAATCCAACAACGTCCCATCCATATCAAAAATAATTGCATCAATTTGTTCTTTCCCCGGGAAATTTACTTGTGGCCGCAAGGGAGGAACCACCTGTAAAACGGAAACATCCAGCACAAAGGAAGAAGAACTCCCTGTTGGAAAAGGTGACAATAGCCGAGGAGGCTGAACTTTCGTTTGCCAGATAATCCTCTCCAAAGAAATAAGGGGAATCTGAAAGGAAGGATTTACGGGACGTATATTTGGCCGCTTGGATTTGGATAGTATACGTTTTCCCTGACGAAACGGACCAAGCGGATTTCGCTGTGCATACGCAGGCAAAGCCAGGGAACCTACCCCCACTAAACAAATCCCAAGTAAAATAGTTCGCATTACCTTTTTCATCTTATAAGATATTGTACCTTTTCCCGTTGCTCCCTGCCAACTGCTCAGCCTAAATTTTGCTTCGTCCCCTACAAAAGGCCCTTACTGAGCTGCTAAGGAATTTTGTAAAATAAAGAAAACGGGTTATCCCGCTAGCTTTTTAAAAAATCATATAGGAGTCTTATGAAATTAGTACGTATTTTTTTACTAGTCCTCGCCGTTATGTTGGCTTGGACGGGATTTCTTGTTGCGCAAGAAACGCAAGCCATGTTGTTTACCGCCCCTTGGTGTCCTCATTGTCAACACTTAAAGGCGGACGGTTTTATTGAACATTTTCGAAAAAACAACCCCGATATTCCCCTTTATACCTATGACGTAACAAATCCGCAAAGCAATCTCCTCTTTAATGAAGTCCTTAAAAAAAATGAGATTAAATCAAAAGGAATTCCGCTGCTTGTGGTTGGAGAAAACGTACTGCAGGGTTACCCCAATCAAATCGGCTCAGGATTGGAAAATGCCTTAAAAAAAGCACGGGAAAATCACGAAGTATTACGTGTCCCTCCTTTAGACAATGTAGCGCATGATTTAACCGCCCAACAAAATTTCTTTAATCAAATTACACTTTGGACTATCATTGGGGCCGGGCTAGTTGACGGGATTAATCCTTGTGCTTTTGCCGTCATTGTATTTTTCGTATCCTTCTTGGCGGCTTACAAATATAGCAAAAAAGAAATTATCGTCGTTGGAACCGCCTACTGTTTCGCTGTATTTTTGGCCTATGTACTGATGGGGTTGGGTGTATTTCACGTATTGTATGCACTAGAAGGTTTCCGCTATGCTGCCTTGATTATTCAGTGGGGCATTATTGCACTGTGTGCCGTGTTTTTCGTACTGTGCGTGTATGACTTTATCATCTATCAAAAGACCAAAAAATCGGAGAAAATGCTCTTGCAACTCTCCAAAAACCAAAAAACATTTATCCATAAAGTGATGCGCACTTTCCTAAAGGATAAACAAAACTCGTTAGGCCGGCTATTAATTTCCGCATTTGTGGTAGGGTTTGTGGTGTCCGGAGTAGAGGCTGTGTGCACCGGTCAAGTATATTTACCAACCATTCGCGTAATCCTAAAGGAAGCCAACCAGTATTTTTTCAAAGCAGCTTCCTACTTGATCATTTATAACCTCATGTTTATCGCCCCACTCATTTTGGTATTTGTCTTAACCTTATGCGGCAAGGAATCTGCCACCTTCAATGACTGGTTGAAAAAGCATTTGGGGCTCTCTAAATTCTTGCTTTGCTGTGTGTTTTTAGGGCTGCTTTTATTGTTACTTTTTATGTAATATAAGGACAAAAAAAACCATAAAAAAACAGGCCAAAAGCCTGTTTTTTTATAGTGTACTAATCAACTAAAATTCAATGACTAACATGGTTGGGGTTATTAAATAGAACAAATTAATCAACGCACCCAAACTTAAAAAAGGCCCAAAGGGGATTGCATCTCCCCCCTTTTTCCCTTTAAAGATCATTAAGAAAAGCGCGTACACCAAACCAAAGAAAGAAGCCATCATAATCGTGGTAAGGACCCCCTGCCAACCAATCAGCGCACCCACACCGCCCATTAGTTTTACATCTCCTCCACCCATAGCGTCTTTCTTAAAAATCCAAGTGCCCACTAACGCAATGCCCAGCACTCCAAAAAGACCTACGCCGGCCCCTAACAAAGAAGCCAATTCTTTTTGCCACCACGCTCCCGAGAAATTGGGATTCAACCAGGCAAAAGCCAGTCCCAGCACAATGAGTCCCAGCGAAAAGCGATCCGGAATAATCATGAGTTCTAAATCAATAACGGAAAGCGCAATTAACGCATACACCGCGGTAATTACAACGAAAGTCCACGGTGTTAAATGAAAACGCCACACACATAATACGGTCAAAATACCCGTAAACAATTCCACAATGGGATACTGCCAGGAAATTGGATTTTTACAATGGCGGCATTTACCCAACAAAAATATAAAACTAAGTAGTGGAATATTGTCGTACCACTTAATCGGCGCATTACATTTTGGACAGCCCGAAGGTGGCCACACAATCGATTTATTGCGTGGAATGCGGTAGATACATACATTCAAAAAACTACCAAATATAAGCCCAAATAAGCCGGCCAAAACAAGTATTAGCGTTTCCATAGCGTTTTTATCCCTGGGTAGCTACAAACTGACGTTTAAAACCTAGTGCGTATACCAAGCTTTTCCGTAACTGTCTTCCTTATCGGTGTTGACAAAGAAATCCCCAAACCGCGGGTCAGTCGGATCATTCACATACGCCCAACCGCCCGTTTTGGTAAAAGCCTGTTCGAAATTGCCTGTTGACACATGCGCCGTAGGAGGTAACCCGGGCACTCGGGCCGGTGGCATTTTTTCCAAATACTGAGGCACTAAACTGTGCAAATCATCCGTCGGATACACGCCCTGGTGTTCCCCATAATACGCAGCGATGGCATTACGCACACGTACGAGCTGGTGCTTTGTGCTGCCTTCTTTAGCTTTGTATACGAGTGATTTAAATTTCGGCACTGTAAATGCAAAAAGCAGTGCGAAAATAACCCCTAAGACCAGGATTTCAATAGAGCTAAATCCTCTTTTCATATCCTCTCCTTTTACTTGAATTGATAAGCAATCAAGGCAAAAATCTTGCTATCCCCCAGCGTATTTTTAATGCTGGTATATTCATTGGGTTGGTGCATAGTTTCATCCAATTTAGCATATACTACAGCCGGGTACCCTTTGTTACGTAAAGCCGCCGCGACGGTACCGCCTCCCACGCCAACGACTTTCGGGGAGTTTTTATATACCTGCCGGACGGACTGCAACATCAACTTCACCAACGGTTCATTTTTATCGGTTGGTTTAGAAGTTTCCTGATGCAATACTTTTACTTGCACTTTTACCTTGCACTGTTTTTCAATTTTTTTGACGATTTTCATCACTTCGTCATACACTTCTTTTTGCGTGTAGCAAGGCAAAACGCGGCAGTCCATGCAGAACACATCAACGCCTGGAATTGTGTTTACATTCGGTACATTCGCCTGGTGTTTAGTAGCCGCAAAGGTGCTGGCAGATTCCGGGGCAAACAGCGGGTTCTTCTTGTTAAATTTCTTGTGTAATTGATCAATTAATTGAACAATTAAGTGAGCACTGGCATGGTGTGCGTTGATACCCGTTTTGGGAGTAGAACCATGGGTGGCTTTACCATGAACGGTAAATTCGAACCACATTACCGTTTTTTCAGCGATTTCTACCATCGTTCCGTCGGCTACGCCCCCATCCGGTACGATAAATACGTCATTTTTCCCGAACGTTTTGGGATATTTTTTCAAAATTTCCAAGATGCCAAATTCGCTTCCGATTTCTTCGTCCGCATTGAGCAATAACGCATAATTACAAGGAGGTCGGATACCGCAATCCATAAAGGCTTTTACCGCTAAAAGGCCACACACAATGCCCTGGTGGTTATCTTCCGCACCGCGCCCGTAAATTTTATCTCCTTTGATGACAGCCTTAAACGGATCTGTCTTCCAATCTGACAAATTCCCGGCAGGGACTACGTCCATGTGGGCCATCACCCATAACGTTTTACTGCGGTCTTGACCATAGTAGGTCGCTATAATGTTGGGCCGCACCCCGCCTTCCGCTTGCGGATCTTTAACTTGAATCGTTTTAATTTCATCAAATTTCATTTTTTTCAGCACGCTCATCAAATAAGCTGCTTTGGCCCCTTCCCCTTTTCCCCCTTGGGAAGGCGAAACCGCCGGGCAGGCAATCATGTTTGTTTGCAAATCAATTACGTCCTGCTTATAGGTATCAATTTTTTTCAACAATTCTTTTCCCGTCATGTTTTTATCTCCTTTAAATCGAATTTGGCACATCTATAAACTGGGTTTCTACCCCTGAGAAATGTTTAGCTACCAAATCTTGTAATGCCCACACGCCGGGCTTTTCGGAATTATAATGGCCCAACGCAATACAATGGATATTTCCTTCCCGACACCATTCCTGCACCGGCTCATCAAGTACTCCCGTAATGTAGAGGTCTATCTTTGACTCAATGGCTTGCGGCAACAAACTATGTGCTCCACCACTAACCACCGCTATCCGCTTGATCTGCTCCGGACCGAAAGGAAGCACTTGCGCTTTGGTTTGGCACAAATTCTCCAATGTTTTCACTACCTGTTCCAGCGGCTGGTTTACAAAACCGCTATATCCAATTTCTACTCCATGATAGGTGCCAAACGGTTGTACCCGCTCCGCATTCAGAGCACGCATCAAACAGGCATTGTGACCTACCACCGGATGTTTATCCAACGGTAAATGGTACGCCGCCAAATTAATATTATTGTGAAGTAGAAAAGCTACCCGTTCCCGGAACAACCCCGTAAGCGGTTGCTCTTGCCCCCATAAGAGGCCGTGGTGTACCACAATTAAATCTGCCCCGGCGTAGGAAGCCTGACGGAATAATTCCATGGAAGCAGACACCCCGAACACCACTTTTTTAATTTCCGGCGTTCCGGCCACTTGTAAACCATTATAGCTGGCATCCGGGATTTGGGCACTAGCTAGGTAGGTACTCATAAAATTAATCACGTCTTCACAATGGACCATAAAATTATGTTATCATTTTATAAGAATGAAAAAAACACTTTTCTTAGTATTATTCCTCTGTTTTGGCTCTTTTGTCTTGGCGGAAGACACCCTTCCGGTAGCTCCTTTTTTGCCCGGCCAAGAAAAAACAGCTCCGGCTACTGCCCCCATTACCGTACAATATCCTCAAGAAAATATGAAGGTGACCCATGGTGCAAAAAATATTTTTATCTTTGGGCAAGTCCGTTTACCTTCTCCCGTTACGTTGGAAATCAATGGTTCCACCGTACCCGTTTATAAAAACGGCGGTTTTTTAACTTTTCTACCGGTAGAAAGGGGCCCTTTCCAATTTGTACTAACGGCAACCAGTCAAGGCCAAACCTTTCAAGCTGTGCGAAATATTGTCGTACCAGGTGCGAATATTAAAGAGTTTGAACAAACGGCCTCTTTTGACGAAGAAGAGGTCTTTCCGCAACGCCCGGTAGCCCTCCTTCCGGGAGATACTGTGGATCTTTACGTACGTGGCACTCCCAAAGCGGAAGTAACGGCCACGCTAAGTGGTTTAAAAGGCGGCAAAAATATTTCGTTAAAGGAAGATTCCAAAGCCCCGGGCACTTACCGGGCACGCTTTGTAATAGACCCTAACCAAAAACCGAAGGAAGCAAAAATCTCTTACCGAATGAAATTCGCCGAAGATCACTCGAAAGCTAAGGTAACAGCTCCGGCCAAATTGACTATTTGGCCGACGACTCCTTTAAAACAAGTTATTATTACGGCTCCGGGCACTAAATTACGCAAATTACCCACAGCTCAAGGCAATCTATACCCCTACTATCGTGCTTACGGGCAAATAAATATCAGCGGTGAAAAGGCAAACCAATACCGGCTAGTACTCAACGAACAAGAAACTGCCTGGTTGGAAAAATCCAATTTGAAAATGGCAGAAAGTCCGATTCAGGAAGCCAACTTGTTAAGCTCCTTATCCATGAGTGTATCGGATTTTAAAACACGATTTACTTTTGAAGGAACCCGGCAGGTACCCATAAGCATCCAGGAATTTAAGGACCGTTTGGAAGTAGTGATGTATTACACAGACATGCCTGAGGAAAATTTTAGTTTTGATAGTGGAAGCCCTATCGTTGAAAACATTAGCTGGACCGTACTCGCAGACCATACCATCTTATTTAAAATTTATTTTAAACCCGGGCAATCTCCGTGGGGGCATGGGTACGACTTTGAGGAAAATAATTTATGGGTAGACGTCATGCACCGGCCACAACTACAGTCCACGGAACAGAAACCGTTGTTGGGCGCCCGTATTTTGATTGATGCCGGGCACAGCCCCAAAAGGACCCCTCCCTATGATGGAGCAGTAGGTCCCACCGGTTACTTGGAATACGAAGCTACTTTAGCCCTGGCCAACGAATTAAAACCCTTGCTTGAAAAATTAGGGGCTACTGTTATTTTGACGCGGAAAGGGAACAATCATGTCAGTTTGCAGGGACGTTATCAAAAAGCATTGGAAGAAAATGCACACTTATTCATTAGCTTACATTATAATGCCCTGCCGGATACAGTCAATCCTTTGTCCCGGCCACGCGGTTATTCCGTGTACTATACGTATCCTCATAGTTTTGCACTGGCACAAGCCGTTTATAAAGCCTACAACCGGCTTGCTCCCGTGGCTGATAATGGCCTAATTGTAAATGATGTGTTATTCATTCCGCGTATTTCACAACTGCCAAGCATTTTAGTTGAAAATGCCTTTATTATCTTACCGGAACAAGAAGAAATGGCTAAAACAGCCGAAGGACGAAAGCCGCTAGTACAGGCATTGTATGAGGGAATTTTAAATTTCTACGGAGTGAAACCTCCACCGGCCCCCGTTAAGAAATCCCCTAAAAAAACGTATCTACGGGCGGCACCTCCTCCCGTTTTGAAAGCGGCACCTTCCAAAAAATAACGGTTTGGTAATCAGTACCAAACCGTCAAAGAAGTTGTAGATTAGAAACGCAAACCCGCACGTAAAGAAGCCCCTGTTTCAAACCGGCTATGCAACCGGAAAAACTCACTTACGTGTTTATGCTGATTATAAAGCAGTTGGATTTCCCCAGCCAAGAACAAATTACGCCACATCGTCACTTCTAACCCTGCGCCGGCCAATCCATAGGAACTTTTGTTCGTTTCCGTATACTGATAAAAAGGCGAAAATTGGTAATGGAACTCGCGCTTGGTATTTCCCATTCCCAATAATAAATAGGCACGTGGTTGAGTATCGGGGGTAAGTACCCACTTGGTAATCAATCCATACCGCCGCATCTTGTATTGAGGAACCATGGGAATTCCTTTTTCTGTTTTAAACCAAATTCCTTCCCCACCGACACCTAGCCACGGGGTTGCCCAGAAAAGCGCACGGCCGGAAATTCCCTCTTGATGAGAAAGCTGTTTGTCGTTCGCTCCATCTTCCAACCGAGAAAAGGAAGTCCCCCATCCGCCCGAAACTTCCACCCATTCACGCGGCGTACCGGTTTGGACGGATTGCCCCGCGTGATACACTTGGGCAGACACAGGAACATAAGCCAAAAAACTAATCAAAAATAATGCTTGCCATTTTTTCATAGTTTTATTGTAGCAAGATAAGATCGGTAAAAAAATAATCTGTTTCTATTATTCGGTTTGTGAAATTAAATAGAAAAGCCCTTCCAATTAGTCTTGGAAGGGCTTTTTTCAATCAGACAAAACTCTATTTATTTTCTTCCGAAGCAACCTGTTGTTCCGGTTTAAAATTCTGGTACAGAAAGGCTCCCAAAATAAGTACCGCCGCTACCCCGATTAGTACAATGATTCTGGGTAGAATTTCCAGGGCCCATATATCCACAAAAAATAACTTTGTTAAGGCAAGCCCCACCAGTCCGATACTTACTCCGTGCAGCCACGGCACTCGTTTGTACTTTGCAAGGAAGAGGAATGCACATCCTTCTAATGCCAAGAATAACGTTAGGAATTCTTTATCAAACTGGCAAATAATTCCCCACGTTAAGAAGAAAATGCTTAAAATCCCCAATCCGGCTAAAGCAAAAGAACGCTGCAGTGCTTGTTTGGGAAGCCACACGGATACACCGTAAAACACCAACCCAGACACACACATAAACAAAAACGGCAGTATTCCACTTTTAATATCGTATGTAAAGTAGCCAACAAAATAGATGTAAGCCGCTCCAAATCCCAAGACAAACAGCAGCGTAATCCAGGAAGAAATACTATCCGAGAAACGTGCCGGAAAAATAAATATCGGCACCGAATAAAGCAAAATGAGCGCAATTGTCCATGTAAGGAAATAGGGAGCCTGTGTTGGGAGAATAACACCTAAACAACGCATCAAATATCCCCCCAATATCATAAAGGTTACGAGCGCCGATCCTAACAGGAAATCTCCTCGCTTTCTTTGGTATGAAACTCCTCCAAAAATAGCCCCAAACAACAAACAAAACCCGAATAAAAGGTTAAGCTGGGCTAGCGGCATTCGGCATAAAACCACTAACAGGGAAAAGCCTACAAATCCCAAACAAACGAAAAGCAAACTATCCCAATTTTTTTTCCAAGCTACGCCGATAGAAGCTAACGAAATAAACGCCGTGTAAGATAACAAGAAAAACCAATTGGGTTGCTCTGAGGGCAACAAGAACGGCACGATAAACCCAATGATTTGGGCCAGCACCCCAATCCCTTGGGAATCTTTCCATAACGAAGTGCCAAATGCCAACAAGGAAGTAAAGGTCAGCATCACAAATACAGTGCTTAACCCAACCAAGGAATAATAATGGAAGGCGGCAAAAAAAGCAATGTAATAAATGGCTACTCCGCTGGCAGATAAAGTATTGGCTGTGGTTCTATGTGAAGGATTGTCCATACAAATCCCAGTCACCCACAAGCCTACCCCTAGGATAATACTTCCCATAATACGCACTTGCGCAGAAAGCCACTGGTTGTCAATCGCATATTTAACCACAAACCCGATTCCCAAAAGTAAAGCGAACCCTCCCACCCAGGAAAACACTTGTACTATCGACATGGACTCCTGGGGCGTTTCTTTCACTGGCATGGTGGACTTTTGGGCCGGGATAACCGGTTGTTGCACAGGTGCTGTTTGCTTCGCTTGAGCTACTTGAGCGTTTTGAACAGCTGGAGAAGTTTGAACCTTTGCTGTTTCCGCCGCGCAAGATGGCTTTTCTTGGGCAGATTGCAATTTAGCAATACGAACTTTGAGTGTGCTGACTTCATCTTGTAATACCATCAGCCAAATAAACCCACCCAAGGCTACAATTATGGTAAACATTCCTAATAGGACCATAACATCTCCTCCGTAATTTCGTCAGATATGATTACTTAGCTACTTTCGCTAAAGCCGCTTTGTATTCTTCAGCTAACGTCGGTTTAAACCCTTCCCATTTGCGAATTTCCCGGTGTTTTTTATCAAACACAATCGCATGCGGTAAACCGGTTACACCCAAACTCTGGGCCACATCGCCGCCATCATACAAGGCTTTAACCGTCAGACCGTGTTCTTTGGCAACCGTTTTCACATCTTCAGCATCATTATCCATAAAGATGCCCACAATTTCTACTTTATCGCCATAAGCCTCGGCCGCTTCGGTCAATGCAGGCATGGACATTTGGCAGTATGGACACCAAGATCCCATAAATACAATAAATACCGGTTTTCCCTTGTAATCGGTAGAATTCCACACTGTTTCTTCACCCACAACCGGAAGTTGCACTTCCCCTAGTTCCATGGGTGCCGGAATGGATTTGATACAAGCTGCTAATCCCAAGGCAAGTAACGCCGTTACAACTATTTTTTTCATAAACACTCCTTGTTGGTTTTCAGGAAATCTGCCCCGAAGGGCTCCGTATATGATAGAATACAAAAGATGGGGAAATTAATCAATTCCTTAGGGCGTTTGTTGGGAGAACGGGTAGATATACTCATTATGCCTCGTTTGGGCTCTTCCATGAAATTCAAAGTACGTGTTATTACACTTGTACTGGTAGGGTTTGTTTGGCTACTCATTACGCTAGGGAGTTTATTCTTCTTCGTACGCGGTTACGATTATAACATTACCAAAGCGGATAATGAGCTCATGCGCTTAAAGATGCGTTTAATTGGGGACGAGTTGGAGCGAGGCCGTCATTACCTGGAACTTACGCACAACACGGATAGCCAAATGCGCCAAATGCTGGGAATGCCCGGCGGTAAATTTGTAAATTTACCCAAAGGATGGGAATCTTCTAAAGAAAAAGAAGAAGAAAGAGCTCAAGCTCTTTTTGCAAAAGATTTAAAAGATTTATCCGTAGAGGAATTTGAGAAATATATTGAAACCATTGAAGAAAATGCCAAAACACGTTTGGCTAGTTTTCAGGAAATTGCCTGGTACTACGCCAACCGCCGGGAAGGGCTCAACTCTACTCCTTCCATACGGCCTTCAGCGGCTCCCATCAGCTCCGGCTTTGGCTACCGGTTAGATCCGTTCGGGCAACGTTCGTCCAAGCGGCATAACGGGGTAGATTTCGCCGGAAAACCGGATAGTCCCATCGTGGTAACGGCCGACGGGGTGGTGCGGCATGCCGGATGGGTGCCTAGTTACGGGCAGGCAATTTTAGTGGACCACGGATTTGGCTACTCTACCCTGTATGCACACACGACTGAAATCCAGGTAAAAGCAGGAGATGTAGTCAAACGAGGCGACAAAATTGCTACAATGGGTTCTAGCGGTAGGTCTACTGGTACCCACTTACATTATGAAGTGTGGAAAGATGGGCAAGTGGTTAATCCACGCAACTATTTTAAATAATTTTAGGAGGAAGTATGGGATTTTTAAAGAAAGACTCTGATTTTGCTTCCGGTGAACATTACTCTGTGGTTAGCGCAGAATGTTATTTTCAGGGAACGCTGAGCGTACAAGGTTCTCTGCGTGTGGACGGAACCTTAGAAGGAAGCGTGGACAACGCACGCAACGTCATTGTGGGAACCGATGGAAAAATCGTAGGTGATGTTAGCGCACAAATTGTAGTCTGTGGTGGTGTAATTGAAGGAAATGTTTGTGCCGACATGCTGGAAATTTTAGCACCCGCTTCTATTTTAGGGGACATCCGCGCCAAAAAAATGATCGTGGAAGAAGGTGGCCGAATTGATGGCCGCTGCGTAATTGGTACTGCAGAACAAGAAACCGCAGAACCGCAAAAAAAAGAATCTAAAAAATAAAGGAGTTTAGTTAATATTATGATCTCGTTTCTCATCAAATACAAAAAAATTATTCTCATTATTACCTTGGCTTTTTTCTTGGGTAGTATCGTTTATTTAGGTGCTAATGCGTACTCGCGCAGTGGTGGTGCACAAATTGCCGCCAAAGTAGGATCCCAATCTATTTCTTACCGTCAGCTTTATCGCGTAACGGACGAGCGAGCCAGCTTACTACGCAACCAAGGGTTGGAAGTAGATGAACAAATTCTTTCTTTTTTACGTCAGCAAATGTTAGCTGCGTTAATTAGTGAAGAAGTCCTCAACCAAGCAGCGCATCAAGCCGGTTTGGCCGTAGCGGATTATGAAATTGCCTACGATATTTCTCACTCTCCTCTATTTAATCAAGGGGGCCACGTAAATAAAGTAGCTTATGAGAATGCGATTCGCCGCACCTACCACATGACCCCGGCCGAATTTGAAGAGCAACTACGCCGCGGGAAACTTTCCAACCGGTTCCGCCAAGTTTTGTATGCGTATTATAAATTAACTCCGGCTGAAATTAAACATTCTTATCAGGAACAACATGGTTCTCTAAAAGATTTTGACCAGAACAAACGGGATTTTGCAGAACAGCTGTTGGATACCAAAATGGGTACTGCACAACAAGCATTTTTTGATCAGTTTAACCAGAACGTAACAATTAAAACATTCTTACAGGATTAATTATGGCAAACGAAGTCCTTATTGTGGGTTCTGTGGCATTTGATTCTATTGATAATGCTAACGGCAGCGTTAAACGGGTACTGGGTGGAGCGGCCAGTTATGCCTCCATTTGCGCCAGTTATTTTGCCCAACCTTCCGTGGTGGCAGTAGTCGGTACGGATTTTACTGAAGAAGACCGGGCTCCCTTTGTAAAACGGGGTGTAGATCTTTCCGGCTTGGAAGTAAAAAAAGGAAAAACTTTTCATTGGGGCGGCAGCTATGATAAAGATTTCAACACCGCCGTTACCAAATTTACAGAGCTTAATGTTTTCCAAGATTTTAATCCTACGCTTTCCACAACCCAACGCAACGCAAAAGCTGTTTTTTTAGCTAATATTGACCCGGAACTTCAGCTCTCCGTTCTTAAACAAGTCAAGAAACCGCGGCTGGTGGCGTGCGATACCATGAATTATTGGATTTCTTCCAAAAAAGATGCTTTGATGGAAGTAGTCAAAAAGATTGATATTTTCTTCTTAAATGAAACCGAAGCCCGGTTACTTACCGGAGAATATAATCTCATCAAAGCCGGGCGGCAACTGCTCAACAAAGGCGTCAAATACGTGATTATCAAATTAGGCTCTAACGGCTCGATGCTGGTTAGCAAAAAAGGAATCGCCCAACAACCGCCTTATATCTTAGAGCACGTACACGATACCACCGGTGCCGGAGATACATTCGGCGGCGGCTTTACCGGTTATTTGGCCAGCCAAAAAAATTGGGACACATTGCAATCTATCAAACGGGCTATGATGATTGGAAACGTCATGGCTTCTTTTACGATTGAATCGTTTAGCGTCAACCGCTTATCTAGTCTTACTCAACGAGATATTAAAAAACGCTTGAAAGAATATACCGGAATGCTTTGCTTCTAAACAATGGGATTGTTCAAGCAAAGAATATTATTTCCCTTAAGCGTATTAATTTGCTACAATAAATGTAGCCGATTTTATGCCGGGGTGCTGGAATTGGTATACAGGATAGTCTCAAAAACTATTGCCCGCACGGGCTTAAGGGTTCAAGTCCCTTCCCCGGTAAAATTTAAAGAGCCACGCAAATGCGTGGCTCTTTGAATTTTGTGGGGAGCACATAAACTTCTTTATGTGCGTGAGGGACTTGAAAGCCGCAGCCTTATGCGAGTTTGCGTGCGAACTTGTGAGCCGCAAGGCGAGCATGGCGAGGCGGGGCCGCGAGCGGCGAGGGTCAACGAGCCGACTTGTGGCCAAGTCCTTTCTGTGGGGAGCACATAAACTTCTTTATGTGCGTGAGGGAATTGTGAGAAGTAGCATTAAAATAATAACCGGGGCAAATAATATTTGTCCCGGTTATTGCCTAAATACTTATAAATACACTATTTATGCACACACTTTATCACGTCCATAACGCTGATTTTCGGACGGTAATACACTGCCACAGGCGCCGTGCAAGGCTGCTGTCCAGCAGGAGTATCTCCAATAGGTAGACACGTCACACTCATACCCGTTACCCGACGCATCCATTCCCCAGCGCTATTCTCACAAAATTCACCACTCCCCAGATATTCTTTAACCCCCTCTACATCTCCGCTATAAGAACTCGGGTAATAATGCCATTCGCCATCTGAGTCATGCCCTTTATCTCCGGCCCCCCAGGATTCTCCTTCACAAGCGCCATACATTTCCTTACAGTAAAACCCGGTACCGGTCTTACCATAGTTTGTCTCATCTATTTTAGGCGATACAGCATATCCATCGGTTATAGCCGTAGATTGCGAGCCCGCTTTGTAATATTTATTGAGGCAGGAGGACGTTCCGTCACAATATCGGCAAGGATCTTCAGAATAGGAACTCTTCTCTAAATATTCCACATTGGCTGCTTCCACGTTCGTAAAGTTGAAGGGCCCAATCCCACAAGCAGTGCTAGTGGTGTAGCACCCGTGGCCAGTAGAGAGACAGTCCTGACTCTGAGTATTATCATCAATACCTTCGCCATAACCATCCGCCAAATAGTACTCTTTTGGCCCATAAACTTTAGTGTAATCCAATTCAACGAGCATTTTCTTAACAGACTTATAGTCGCTATCTTTACAACAATGGCCCTGCTGAAGAGCATCACTCTCAGTGGTATACTTAGTAGACCCTGAAAGATTGGCTACTCGTAACTCATCATTACACGCCTCATTTAAGGTTTGCCCATAATTGTGGGTAGGCCAATAGGCAGCCCATTCACTACACGTGCAGGGTTTGTCTCCGCACTGGGGTGTACATTCTTCTTCTGTTTTTGAACAAGCCCCCCAGTCGGAAGTGTCCCAACTTCCCCCAGGAGTACAGGTTACCGTACGTGTTTGCGTTCCACACCCGTGGCACGTTTGTTCTTCATCCGGCTTGGGCTCGCACTCACTCCACTCGCCATATTTCCATTCGCCATTTACACAATGATGATCACGGGTGCGGATACCACACCCTGTAGAACAAGGCTCGCTGGTATGCGGTGTATCGGTACAAGAGGCCGCAGGTTCTGTTGCCGAACATTCCGTGGCTTCCTGATAATCCGGCTTACTTTGCAGTTCGGAACAAGTAAGGTAATTTTTATTTAATTTATCACAATCGTCCCCGTCGCAACATATACGGCCATCCGCGTACGAAAGCATCTTCAAATTGTAGGTGTATTTCCCTTGACTGGATGCCAACATACCCGTACTTTCTAATTGATAGCTAAAATTTGATGTGGTTTCCTGCGGAATAATGTGGGATAACTTCGAAATATTCCCGATGTACGGTTTATCAAGTGCGCAACGTGCCTCCTGTTCCGTACGCACAGCCCCCATCACTTCTTCCGCTTCTGTAGTCTTACGCGTTTCCATGACTTTATTGTATTTTGGTAATATCACTACGGCGAGTGTCCCGATAATAACAACTACCACCAGTAGTTCCGTTAACGTAAAAGCATTCTTTTTATTTTTGCAACGCATATTATTCTCCCAAAAGTTTTCCCCAGTGCAAAATAAGCCCTGCTCCGAGGGCTTTTCCTGTCGTGCATGTGAGGAAAAACCTTTCATCCACGGCACATTGCTCCTCACTCACTGCTTAAATTCTATTCTTAAAAAAGCACCTTGTCAAGGAGTACTTTAGAAGAAAAAAATCAAAAAAAGTTAAAACTGCTTGGCTATTTTCGGGTCTTCCATACACAAATAAACAATCGCTTTTGGAAAAGTTTTACGCAACAGCGGAATTAAAAACCGGTAGGCTTCCAATCGTTGCCGCTCGCCATAACGCATTTTACCGTCAAAATCCAGCAAGAATTCACCATCTAAAATAAAATTCTGTTGGAAGCGTGTTTCAATTTGCTTTTTAAGCTCCCGGCTAAAGCGCAGCGTGCCCACGCTAATCCACGCAATTTTATCTTTGGGCAGTGTGTCGGCCATTTGCTCCACCGTGTGTGCGTAATCCGCTTGGTACCCCTCGTAAATAACCACCGGATCAAAGTGAAAACCAAGCCGATATCCAGCGCGCGCCACTTCACACGCGGCGGCTAAACGGGACGTCAAATCCGGCGTAAAATGCTCCACTTCGCGCGTAATTTTATCCGCATTAACCGACCAAGAAACCACCACATTTTCACATCCGCCAGCTTGCAACACCCCTTCAATATTGACGCTTTTTGTTTTGAACTCAAAATCCAATTCCGGATGTCTTTGGAAAAAGGGAACAATCTGCCGAGAATATTGGGTTAAATCATCAAAAACAAGAGAATCTGTAAATTCCCCGCTACCAATTCGCGGCCGCACAAAAGGTCCTTTACGAAAGGAACCTTGTTCAATTTGAGTTAAAAAATCTTCCAGGTTAGCCGGCAATAAAATCGCATGCAGATTTTGATACTGTTGCAAAAAACAATATTCACATTCAAAACGGCAACCAAACCCTAAATTCACTAAATTATATCCACAGCCGGCCGAGCCACAACTGCACGGACACGGTTTTAAGAAATCATATTTCTCCCGATGAATAAGCAACGTTTCGGTGCGTTTGGAAAAATCACTACTGCCCACGTGTGTTTTTCCATCAGTTTCTTTGAATTGGGCATGCGGAAAAAACTTGCGTGCACGCGCGGCAAGCGGCGAATTTAGCACTGACGTTTCTATATAAACTGTTTTGGGATAAAAGGGCCGTGGCGTCAGATTGGCTGAAACGGCTTGCGACAATTCCAGCTTTGGTAAATAAAAGCGGTTTTTTGCAGCAGAATCAAAATTAACCGGGTAACGACGACGAAGCAACTGTGTTTTAGCCGCTTCAAATTGGAGATTTTTAGAAGCGGTTAATACTTCCTCCAGCGCCACTTTTTCACGTTTACAAATTTCATACACCAACCGGGTTAATTCACGCAATTTATTAATGCCCAGTTTGGGCAAGATGCTACGCACATAATTTTCTAATTCAATCTCGTTCACACGCTTGCTCCAAAAAAGAAACTTCTTCCGGCGGAAGCATCCACGCTCCCACCGCCACATTTTGCTGCACCTGTTGCGGCTTTTTGGCTCCGCACAATACAACGTCCGCCCTTTGCAACGCCCAAGCAGCCGCTACTACCGTTGGGGCACAATCATGCCGCTTCGCTACTTCTTTTACACGTTGGGCAATTTGTTGCGCCTTTTGAAAAGCGGCGCCTCGAGCTACCTTATAAAAATAATTACGGGCATCTGCCCGGCGCAAATTAGGTTCGCGCGTATACTTTGCGCTTAGTAATCCCCCACCTAACGTGCCGTACCCCATGAAAGAGATTCCATGCTTTTGGCAAACTTCCAATACCGAAGCTCCGCCTTGCGGATGTAACAAAGAATACTCGTTTTGAACACACGCAATTTCAGTTTCTTGGGCAACCTGACTGATTTGGGAAGCAGATACATTGCATAAGCCGATGGCCCGTATCTTTCCGGTTTGCTTCAATTGGGCCAACTCCCCCACCGCATCTACCAGCGGCACTTTCGGATCCGGATAATGGATGAGATATAAGTCAATATAATCGGTGTGTAAACGGGAAAGCGAATCCTCTAGTTGCACCCGGATGGAAGTTGGATTTAAATCATGAACGGTCCATGAACCCTGTTTCACTAAACCGCACTTAGTGGCTAAAATGACTTCGTGCCGTTTGTTTTTGAGTACGCGCCCCAGCAAATTTTCACTGGCCCCGTTTCCATAAACGGGTGCTGTGTCTAATAGATTGATTCCATGGTCCAGTGCGGTACAAACAGTGTCTATTGCTTGGGATTCACTCACATCTCCCCAATCGTAACCGCCCCCTAAAGGCCACGTACCTAACCCAATAACCGATACCTCTAACCCGGATTTTCCCAACGTTTTAAAACGCATCATTACCAAAAACCATTTTCTGCCATAAAACACCCGTTTATGGCTTTTATTCCGGCGTGCTGGGCTCGTTCAAATGCCTCCGGCGAGCGCGCCCCCGGCTGAAACCAAATTTCCTTTACTCCACCCTGGATACATTGTTCCACCGCTTGCACCAGCGCCACTGGCGGTATCACTAACACTGCCACATCCGCCGCAACCGGAAGCGCTGCCAAGTTGGTGAAAAACGGCTGTCCTTCTACTTCACCGCCTTTGGGATTAATCCCATACACTTGCATGGAAAGAGCACGCAAAGTAGAAAAAATTTTATAACCATACTTGGCCGGATCTTGCGAAGCGCCAAATACAGCAATCACTTTATTTTGATACATGCTTTATGCTTGCGGCATGCCGCCAAAATTTCCCATTGCCTGGGCAGCCATCATTTGGCTATCACGCACCGCTTTATTGATAACAGCTTTCAAATCTTCTGCTAGTTCAGCTTCCGTAAAGTTTTTTGCAAGCGGTTCTACCCGCACTTCTTTAACTTCTTGCGAGCCGGAGATAGTCACTTCAATTAAATGACGGGGACTTTCTACTTTAATGACCATATTGTCCAACCGTTTTTTAATTTCGTCCATCTGGCTTTTGAGCTTCCATAAATCTTTTAATTGTCCTAATTTATCAAACATATTTTCTCCTTCACAAGGTGGTTATATTGTAACTTTTATAAATCTTCTACTGCAAACGCACGCACAAATACAGCCGAGGTGCGCACTTGTCTCCCCGGAAAAATCTGCCGGGCGGCACGTTGGTAAACAGTCAGTTGCGGACGGTATTTCTCCAATAAAGCCCGCGTACCTGTCGGGGGAATTATATCTGTTTTATAATCAATCACCCACACCTTTCCATCCGCTTGTAACAGCACCGCATCCATCACGCCGGATTGAATGCCCCCCTCCTGTGCAAGCGAAAACGGCATTTCACATGCCAGAACGGAATTGGCCTTTATCTGCTCAAACAAGGGAGAAACGATAAATGGTTCTAAAATTTGCCGTCCTTCTGCTTCCCGATCTTCCAATCCGGTATTTAGTGCTGCTTGGTGAATCGCTTGAGCGCCGTCTAATTCTTTCTGTGTAAGTAATAAGCGTAACGCCTCATGGCAAACGGTCCCTACTTCCGCCCCCCGGCGTTGTGATGCAGAAAAGGTAATGCCGGCTTGCACTTGTTCACTAGGAGCTTTGGGAGTAGCTTCCAATAACGCTTCGTAATGCGAACGCCGTTTTTCCGCTTTTTCTTTCCACGAAGTTAATACATTTTGTGGCAACGTGGGGACCGAAGGCAATGTGCGCAGATATAGGAAATTTTCCGGCTCGTTATACGGAAAGGAATGCACCGGGATTGAAGTTTCACCGGCCGTAACAACCGCTTCCTTCCCTTGAGGGAATAAACCCACCGAAGCAAAAGCGGCCGCAGCCTTTTCAGCCCCTTTTCGTCCGTCGGCAACTAGCAACATCTTTTCCTTGGCACGGGTAAGAGCTACATACAAAATACGTACCTCTTCGCAACGATGGTGTTTCTTCTGTTCTTCTTCTAAAAAAGCTAAATTGGCATCACAGATTTTCCCGGCACGTAACCCATGCATATTATATTGCCACGAAAATACGTGATTTTGCGGTTTAGCAGCGGACACAGCTTCCCGTTTTGATAAATCAGCTAAAATGACCACCGGGAAACCCAACCCCTTTGATTTGTGTACCGTCATGACAGAAACCGCATTTTTGGTATTATCCACCGCACTGGCGCCCAAGCGTTCCGGCTCCTCGGTAATAATTTGTTGCACAGAAGCTAAAAATTGACTTAGAGAGCCGGACATCCCTTCCGTGAATTCTTCCGTCATCCGCAGTAAACGTTGCAAACTAGCCAGCGTTTGTTCTCCTTCATAAGCGGCCATGCAGGCTTCCGGCAGGAATGTTTGTTCTAACACGTCATGGAGTAATTGTTTAATTGGAGTACGCCCTGCTTTTTGAACAAAATGGGAAATCTGCTGGTAACACCGAGCCAATGCCGGGTCGGCGGTAGGAGCCTTTAAATCCAATTCTTTACGCAGTACAATTTGATAAATTTCCTCATCCGTAAATCCTCCCCATGGGCTGCGCAACACTCCCACCAAAGCCGTGCGGTCTGTAGGATCTGCTACCACACGAAGAAAATTGAGAAAATCATTGATTTCCTGTTTGTGATAAAAATCTTTGTCCACTTCCACATTAAAAGCAATTCCATGACGGCGTAACGCGTCCGTATAAGGTCCGGCCGTCGTAGCCGCTCGCGATAAAAGTGCAATATCCCCATAAGAAAGTTTTCGGCCATCCGCTAAGGTCAACTTCCCGACGTTTTTTTCGATCCAACGGGCAATTTGTTCTGCCTGATTATGGCGGTAATCATCTGCTAAAGGATCCTCTGATGGCGGTTCAATAAACAACCATTCCACAGCATCCGGCTGAACCTTTTTCGTTGGCAAAATAGGAACATAAGCCGGCTGAAAAGCGGTTTGCTGTACCATAGCGCGTTGACACACTTCATTTGCCACACTGACAATTTCCGGAGCACTGCGGAAATTTTTCTGCAAGAAACATTTTTCGCCGCCTTGTTTTAAAATCAGCGCTGTAAATAATTCATAAGCTGTAATATCTGCTCCGCGAAAACGATAAATCGATTGCTTTGGATCTCCCACTACAAATAATTTACCCGGTTCCAAGCGAATTTCCTGCCACCGGGAAGCGGAAGATAATTTTTCCTCCGCCAAAAACAGCAATAATTCCCCTTGTACGGGGTCCGTATCTTGAAACTCGTCAATAAACAACCTGTCAAACTTTTCTTTGAGCAAACGACGCACATAAAAATCACGTTGTAATAAATCACGCGTTTTTACAATCAAATCATCAAAACTTAAAATACCTTCGCGCGCATAATCTTGCCGTACTTGCTCAGTAAGAGGTAAAACCAACTGCAATGCCTGCAAAAATAATTGCTGATTTTCCGGCGTTAATTTTTGGGCAAAAGCAACCAACCCACGTGCCTCTTCAAATAGATCCGCCTCCCATCCTTTGCTAACAACTGCCGGGAAGGCAGGAGGTTCTTCTTGCAGCAGTGGAGGGACTTGTTCACCTCGTAAAAAAGCAACCGTCCGGAGCATGGATTGGGCCGCCCAGGCAAGCGCTTTTTCACTGTTACGAGGCTGTTTTTTAGCGTCTTCCAAAAAGGCGGTACTCCACCGGGTTGCTTGTGCGGCTTTTTCTTCGCAAAGAGAGATTATCATTTCACGATGTGAAAAATAATCGTAATGAGCGATTTTACCGCTGCACAATTCTTGTGCAAATAATTTTAAGTCCGGAAGTGAAATGCGCGGAAGTACCTGTTTCCAACTTTCGCCATGCAGAGGATTAGTTCCCAATTCTTGATCTAAGAATGTATTCCAGCGTGCTTCAAAAAGATGACGAGCTCTTTGCCCAGCATCTATTTCTACGCTAGGAGATAAACCGGCTTCCAACGGAAATGTTTTCAAAATATCGGCACAAAAACCGTGGATTGTTCCCATGTGGGCATGATCTAATCGAGCCAAAGCCGCCTCTGCCCGGGAAGCCAACACATCTTTCGCAATTTGAAAATGCTCCGTGAGTAACGTAATTAACGGAGTTTTTTCGCCGGTTTGGAGTGCTTGCGCTACTTCATGCAACTGGGCAATAAACCGGGTTTTAATTTCCGCTGCTGCTTTTTCTGTAAAAGTGAGCGCCACCAGCTTTTCTACCGGGCTACCTTGTACCAGTACGGCTACGCATAACCGCATAATTAGCAAAGAAGTTTTACCCGTTCCGGCTCCAGCCTCTACCACTAAATTTTTATCAAGGAGTGTTTGCACCTTATCTCGGTCTTCTTTATACATGGCGCACCTCCTCTAACTGGCGACTCGGCGCACTTTTACGCGCACGCATCAAACAGGCAAAACTGTCTTTACGACAAATAGTTCCATAAGGACAATATTGGCATGCCTCCGAAGGATTTAGGAAAAATTGTCCTTTCTTTATCAAATCGGCTAGAAGAGTTAAAAATCGTTCAGCTTGCGGACGAAGTTCTTCCCACTGAGGGGCCGATAAATCACGCCGGCAATATTTCTTATGGATGGATAATAAACACGATCCGGCCGACTTATACTGTTTCAACAAAGGAAGTTGCATAGCGGCTAATACATACAAAAAAGGTTGAAAAATAAGATGGGTAAAAAATACACGTGCAAGATCATTTCCCCCTTTTTTGGAAGATTTATAATCAGCCACAATAAACGTCTTTTCCTTTTCATTTAAATCTATCCTATCCATAATCCCTTGCAAAGAAAAAGGGATTCCCGGCACTCTTACTTGCGAAAATGCTTGTTCAAAAAAAGTAGGCGTAAATTCACCCAACTGTTTGATGTCCTCTTGGGCAAAAGCGGTCAACTGAGTACGCATTTCTTCTAAAATAAGTTCCCACACCAACGGATAAATCCCAAATCGTTGACCACTGGCTTGTGTATAGTGCTTTGCCAAGGCACGCTCCATATGCACCTCCACCGCACTATCCGATAACTGATGGGTTATTCCTTGACGCAACAAGGCTTGATAAAAACTCTGTAATACTTCATGATAGGCTGTTCCTTGCCTATCTGCAGAAAGTTCACGCCGGCTTAACGGTTCTTCCACTTCCTCCAAGTGAAGCCCCCGATTGAAAAAATATTTCATGGGGCAAGAAGCCAACTCCTGCAGAGCCGAAGGAGAAAATCCAGCGCCCTGATCCGTTTGTGAAAAAATCATCTTTCCACTGGATAAAATCCCATCGTGAGGAGTTAAATCTCCCAAGGAACGAAACTGTTGGGCTGCTTGCAAAGCGCGCTCTTTTTCGGATGACCATAAACCTGCTTGCTGGTAATGTGTAGATGCGTGGGAAAGATCTGCAATCAAAGAACAGGAAATTTCTTTTGGAGTCAAAAAATCTGTATTCACGGTAGAAATTCGTTCGCTTACCCGGCCGCTAATTTCTACCCCGGCGGTTGCTTTCCAATCCAGTTGGGCGGCACGGGCTAGCTCGGCCAAATATACCGAGGGCACACTCTCTTTTCCATCAGGAGCCGTGTGTGCATAAGACAGATAAAGGCGTTGCTGCGCGCTTGTAACTGCCGTAAAGAAAAGGAGCCGTTCTTCATCCGCGCGTTCTACCTGTTGATTAATCCAATACCCCAACACATCCCGCAGCACGTAGCGGTAACGGTCCCGTAAAATAGGGTCTTCCGCGTATAACAAGGGGAAATTTTTCTCATTAAGTCCTACTAAAAATACAACCTTAAATTGAAGTCCGCGCCCTCGTAACACATCGGTAAAAGTAACGCCTTTCTTGACCGCTTCTACTTCGTTAAAACAAATTGCATTAAGTGCGTCCAGCAGTTCACGAACGAACTCCCCTAAACGGCTTTCTGCACGAAGCGTCCCATACGTTGCTAATGAAGAAATTTGTTCGCAAACAGCTTCAAAAATTTCTATTTCTTTCCCACTGAGCACGGTTTGATCTACATTCTCTTTCAAAAAAGAAAACGCTTTTGCAGCGGCAGTTTCCCAACGCTGAGGACGCTCTAAATCCGCTAACTGTGCCTGACAGCGTTCCATCCAATCTAAAAGGGCTGGATCAAATCCAACCGTATGCGGCAATAAATCACGCCACTGATTTAGATCTCGCTTCGCTAAAGAGCGGGCCGCCAATGCACGCCAAGTAAATTTGCGCGGATTTTTAAAATAAGGGGAAGCTAAAATAGCTAAAATAGTTTCCCGGTCAAAGCCATTGGCAACTAAAGAAAATAAATTCAAGCAAAAAATCCCCAGCGGGAATTTAGAAATCGGATAGCTAAAAGAGGCGTTTAGCGGAATATAATTTTGGGCAAACGTATGCCGAACTTCTTCTTGATAAGAAGAAAGCGTACGTGTGAGAACAGCAATATCTTCAAACTGAAACCCTTCTTGCTCCACAAGCCTCAAAATTTCTTTAGCAACAAAAAACACTTCCCCGGCCGGATCTGCCGCGGATACAATTTTTATTCCCTGTGTAGGCACGCTGCCTTGCGAAGCAAATAGATAGTTTTGAGCAGAAGTCAAAACAAGCGGTAACGATTGTTCCACATCCGTCACCTGGGAAGTAGCTCCCAACCAATTAGTTTCAAAAAATTTCTTTGCAAACCGGTACCCCGGATACGAAGCATATGGCGCGAAAACCGTCAAAGGATAATATGTTTTTAACTCATTAACTACTTCCAACTGACGGCCTGGCATATCATAAAATCCATACCAAATCAAACGCTTAAAAGTTTTCAAATAAATAGATTTTTTGATTTGAGCCAAAGCGCGTTCAAATAAAGCCTGATAAGGGCGATACCCCGGCACCTGTGCTTCCCGTTCCGTGTAACGGCGATATACGTTTAATAACCAACGTAACCGCTCGTAATCTTGTTCCAAAAAAGAGTCTGACGTGGTTTGCAAATGTTCCTCTAACACGGCCGGATCTGCCAGCGAATCTGCCAAATCCCGTAATGAATTTTTCAATGCTTGCACAAAACCGCGCGTGGAAGCATAACGGTCCAAACCGGGCTCCTTTAAGATTTCTTTCAGTAAAAAATCTCGCAAATGATCTTGTGGAAAAGGAGGTTTTTCGGGACCCGCTTCACTATCTAGCCGATACAAAAGCGTGGATCCCGTTATGAAATGAATATTGGCAACAACTCCATTTTCTCTTGCTAAACAGGCAGCCAACCGCTGAGCTAGAAAAGAGGATGCGCACACCACTAGCCACGGCTCTAACGGATTCTTACGTTCCGCAGCTACATAGTTCAGAAATGATTTCTCTAAAGAAGGATAATGTGCGTAAAAAAGTTCCATATCCCAGCCCATAAAATAGTAAAATAGACTTATCTTATTATTACATTTTTGGACCTGGTTTCAAAGAAGATGACTATTTTTGACGCTGTTTTATTAGGGTTATTACAAGCCTTGGGTGAATTTTTACCCATTTCCAGCTCGGCACACTTGGTGTTGCTTCCCTACTTGCGCGGGCAGCAATATCAAGGGTTGGCTTTTGATGTTATGTTACACGCAGCCACGTTACTGGCTGTGCTACTCTACTTTTGGAAAGATTGGTGGATCCTACTTAAAAACGGTCTTACCGCCCCCAAAAGCCGCGAAGGAAAAATGCTTTGGTATTTAGCCGCCGCCACCTTACCGGCAGCTATCGCTGGATTTTTATTCAATGATTGGGCGGAACACACGTTTCGCAGTCCACTGATGATTGCCGCGTGCTTAATGATTTTTGCTTGTATTTTATGGGTGGCCGACCGCTGGGCCGACAAAAAATCGACCAACGCCGAAATTTTTGATGTCCCGTTTTTAACGGTATTTTTAATCGGCTGTGCGCAAGCACTGGCGATTATGCCCGGCGTATCGCGCAGCGGCATCACAATTACGGCCGCGCTATTCTTGGGGCTTTCACGCAGTGTCAGTGCGCGCATTTCGTTTCTCCTTTCGGCGCCGATTATCGCCGGAGCGGCCGTGCTCGAGGCCGGGAAGCTATCACTGGCTGATTTTAATGCACCGCTGTTGTGGGGTTTTTTAACCGCTTTTGTAGCGGCAATTTTCGTCATCGGCGGGCTGATGCGCTTTATCAAAACGCACCGCTTTGACGTGTTTGTTTACTATCGCCTACTGCTGGGGCTTCTCGTTATCGGGTTTTACTTTTGGAAGTAATCCTTCCTATAGTTTTGGGGCTGTTTTGTCACAACGCGTGTTGAAAGGACAATGCTCACATTGCGCCAAATTCGGTTCGAAATCGTTTACTTCTATTTTTTTCCCTACTTCAATAAAAGTATCTAAAATTTTCCGTTCATCAAAAGCTTCAAACGGCGCACTGACGGTTTTATCAAATGCAACATAATAAAAAGTGGCTTTTCCTCTTTGTAAATTCCATGCCTTACGTGCACCGACTGCATAAATTCCCAATTGGAGTGAATCCGTCACTTTCATTTCCAGATCCACGTCCGTCCCCGTTTTATAATCAATCACTTCCCAACTGCCGTCCGGGTGTTTATCGATACGATCAATCTTCCCGCGAAAGGTCCATGGCTTTTCTTCAAAAATAAATTCACGCTCAGTGCTGTCCACCGTGGTTTTGCGTTCGTACTCACGCTCGGCGTATACTTCCAGCATTTTTTTCCCTTTTAAGTACCATTCCATTTGCTCACCGGCACTGGCGTATCCGGCCCCTAACCAACAGTCATCATAATAGGCTAAAATTTCCGAAGGGTCATTACTATTGCGGTGGTATTCTTCCAAGGTGCGGTGAATGGATACACCCAGCGAAGAAGCCGGCACCAATCCTTCCCTTTTCCCCAAGACATACTTGAGATAATATTGGAGCGGACATTCCCGGTAAGTTTTAATTTTTGAAAAATTTAATTCGTATACATCACTATACATTTTCTTTTCCTGGCCGCGCGGCTCGCAGAAAGTGAACCAACGTGTCACCATATTTTTCTACGCGGTAAATTTCTAACGTAGAAGGAACTGCAAATTCTTCGGTTTTATGCGTTTGCAAAATAATGATGCCATTCGGGGCCAACAATCCGGCCTCTGCCACATTTTTCAAGGCCGGTTCAGAAAAAGACAACATCTTATTGTTGATATCGCGATACGGCGGCCCCATGAAAATAATATCATACCCTTCATTATTGCTGTAGGCAAGTAACCAATCCAGCGGCTTAAGTACATCCCCGCGCAAAACTTTAGCACGTTCTTCAAAACCCAAGTGCGTCAGGTTGCGGTGTATGTTTTTAATACAAGCCGGCTCGCGGTCCACCATTACCGTTTTAGCGGCCCCCCGGGAAAGCGCTTCTAATGATACATTCCCCGTTCCGGCAAATAAATCCAGCATATAGGCCCCCGTAATACGAGGGCGAATGATATCAAAAACAGACTGTTTAATCCGATCCGAAATTGGTTTTACCGGTAAATTTTTAGAAACAGAAAAAATTTTCCGGCCTCGAGCCGTTCCTGCAATAATTCGCATAAGTTTTCCTATAACTGAGCAATGCCTTCTTTAATGGCATAGCGCACCAATTCAGCTTGTTTGTGAATGCCCAGTTTTTTCATGATATTGTTGCGGTGCACATGGATTGTGTTTAACGACAAATTAAAATTTTTTGCAATTTGTTTGCTGCTGTATCCTTCCGCAATCAACTGCAATACTTCTTTTTCTTTTGGGGTAAGCCCGGAAGCATCTCGACGGCGACTGCCCGTTTTTCCCAAAAAACCCTGCACGATATATTTAGACACTTTATTGCATAAGTAGAAACGATCGGCAGACACTTCTTCTATCGCATCTACAATTTCATCTGCAGTGGATACTTTGACAATAAATCCCTTCGCGCCGGCTTTCAACGATTTCTCTACCGAAATCCGGTCATCATACATACTCAAAATAATTACTTTCACCTTCGGATCGTGTTTAACCATCCGTTCCACGGCCTCTATCCCGTTCAGTACGGGCATAGAAATATCCACCACGTACACATCCGCCTGGTGTGTTCGAGCATATTCTACCAACTCTTTCCCGTTTGAAAGCTCGGCTACGATTTTTAAATCTTTGCCCAAATTCTCAAGTACGGCACGCACTCCTTGACGCACAATAGCATGATCATCCGCCAATACAATTTTTTTCATTTATTTTTTCCCCCATATACTACGCTTGGACAAGTTACCTCAATCCGCGTTCCCTTGCCCAAGGCACTTTTGATTGTAATCGTTCCCCCCATCATTTCCACACTATCCTTCATGGCCAGTAACCCGATATGCTGAATGGAAACAAACTGAGTAGTATCAAAGCCGACCCCATCATCCTTCACTTGCAAGCATACTTTGGAGCCCATTTGTTTAAGTGAAACGTCTATATGCTTGGCTCGGGCATGTTTAACGATATTCGTTACAGCTTCCTGAACGATTCTATATAATAAAATCCGTACATTTTCGGTTAGCCCCATTTCATCATCCCCGGTTTTACAATTAAACTGATAGGGTAAATGATTTAGAGCACTCACATTTTCCAAAAGGTCGCGGATGGCCCCACACAGTCCTCCCGGATTATCCAGCATAGGCGGACGCAACGAAATGATAATGTTGCGCAACCGTTCAATGCCTTCCTTAATCTGTTGGTCCAGTTGTTCAATATCTCGCAGGGCGCGTTTGGTGGCCCCTTTCTGAACGTCCAATTTGACCAGACTCAGTAACGCTGTTAAAATAACAGAGGAAGAACCCACTTCATCATGCAAGGCTTTGGAAATCTCTCTTTTTTCCGCTTCACGGGTAGCCAGCAAGATTTGGGAAAATGTTTTCGGTTCGGCCCATTCTCGAATGGATCGGGAAACGGTATACTGCCTTCCCCAGCGTGAAATATTGCGAGAGAGAGAAAGCACCTTATTTGCCCGGCCAACCGATTGAGAAAGCACCACACACGTCGTTTGAAACCAGGTTGTTTGGCCGGAAACATCTTCGCTCCATTCGTAGTGATAGATCCCGTTTTTCAACGCTTCTTTTAAGGCTTGTCGATGGATGATTCCCTTCTCATACATAGTAATATGAGCGGATGCATCCCTACCTCCCAATGCTTCGGCCTTATAGGTTTTGCTATCCACCAACAAAATAAAATCGTATCCGTGAAAGTCCTGTTTAGCGGCTTGAACTGCTCGTTTGGCAGCAGCTATCGTACGAGATGAAACCGTTCTTTTTTTCATAAGCATCTTCCATTATTCTCTACTATTATTGTACTATAGTTTGCATTACTTTTACTACCCAAAAGGTTTAGAAATCCTCCCCAAGTTTCTATCAGTTATTTTTGATATAATGAAGTATATGGGTCGTAAATTAAAACACTTTTTCTTCTCTAAACCAATCCTATTCATGGTATTGGCGGGGATGGTTGTTGTTATTTTAGCCGTTGCCGTGTTTATGCGCTACATTTTTTCCGGGCTTCCCCCCGTTTATGAAATGGAAGAATATACCCCCTCTCTCACCACCAAAGTGTATGATCGCAACCACAATGTTATTCATGAATTTTCTATTGAAAAACGAACCATGGTTCCTTTGGAAAATATACCGGTGGATTTGCAAAATGCCGTAGTAGCTATGGAAGATCGTGACTTCTTTAAACACGCTGGATTTTCTCTGCGCGGGATTGGGCGTGCACTCCTGTACGATTTAGCTACCGGACGCGCCAAGCAGGGAGCTTCTACACTAACCCAACAACTTTCGCGCGGGGTGTTTTTAACTCAAGAGAAAAAGTTTATCCGCAAAATCCGCGAAATTATTTTAGCTATTCAAATAGAGCACCGTTTCAGCAAGCCGGAGATTTTACAGCTTTATCTAAATGAAATTTACTTAGGAAGTGGCGCTTACGGTGTGAAAGCAGCGGCAAAAAAATATTTTGATAAAGATTTGGAAGAAATTACAACGGGAGAGGCCGCATTACTCGTAGGCCTAATTCCAGCACCGGCACGGTATAATCCCTTTGCCAATCCGGACATTTCTCGCCAACGCCGCAACTTAGTATTGGACGTAATGCACGAACAGAACTATATTTCAACCGAAGAACTTCAAAAAGCCAAAGAGGAGCCTCTGCCCGTCAGGCCGCCGGCTCCCACCGAAACAAAACCGGGCCAATACTTTATTGAATATATCCGCCGCGTTTTGGAACCTAAATACGGGCTGGATGTCTTGTGGAAAGCGGGACTCAACATTTACACTACTATCGATATAGAACAACAAGCCTTGGCCGAAAAAATCATGAACCAAAAACTGCAGGAATATGATGAACAAGTAGCCAAGGGACTGGGCATTGAAATTGATCCCAATGATGCCGAAGCAGATGCACCCAATCCAAACGAAGATGAAGATGCTCCTGCCGAGCCCAAAACAGAGTATCCACGTTTGCAAGGGGCCTTTATGGTTCGCGATGTCAAGACAGGCGCGGTGCGCGTGCTGGTGGGAGGACGCGGATTTGATGAAAGTAAATTCAACCGGGCTACCCAAGCCAAACGGCAACCGGGATCTTCTTTTAAACCGTACGTATGGATGGCCGCCTTGGAAAAAGGCTACACCCCGGCTACCTTAGTAAAAGACCTCCCCACCATGTTCTATTACGACGGGAAAAACTGGCATGCTTTTGATGAAAATGCTGACTTATATTCCTTGGACCTAGCTAAACAAACGTTCGTTTCCAGTAAAGATTTTAATGTATGGGTCCCTCAAAATTACGGCGGAAAAAGTGATGGCTGGATTACGCTGCGCCGCGCGCTGGAAAAATCTAAAAATTTAGTAGCCGTTAATTTAATTGACGCCGTAGGGCCGGCCGCTGTTATTCGTGTGGCACGCCGGGCCGGTATAACGGCTAACCTACCGCGCGTACCGGCTTTAGCGCTGGGCGTCAGCGTGGTAGAGTTGGATGAACACCTCGCCGCACTCACTACGTTTGCTAACGGAGGTATCCATACCGATAATTATTACATTGAACGGGTAGAAGATGCCAACGGGCGCGTTTTGGAACAACATATCCCCATTGAAACAGCCCAATTTACTCCCCAAAATTCATATTTACTGATTAATATGATGAAAGGTGTTACTCAACGTGGAAGTGGCGCGTATGTCAACCGCTTGGGGCGCAATATCGCCGGGAAAACAGGGACTACCCAAAGCCACCGGGATATGTGGTTTGTCGGCATGACTCCTTATACCGCGGCCGCCGCATGGATGGGGTACGACGATGATACTTCCCATGAAAACGGAGCGCGCTTTACCGGAAGCACGACCGCTCGTTGGTGGACAGAAATCATGGAACAAATCCTTCAAAACGAACCCAATGATGACTTCGCCGTACCGGAAGGGATTTCTTTTGCTTACATTAACCCCAACACCGGTAAACTAGCCATGCCTACCGATAAAAACAAATTTTTGGAAGCCTTTATTTCCGGTACTGAACCACAAAGTTTTTAAGGAAGAATTTCCCATACCCAACGTTTTATGAGCGGTTCCCAATTAAAAAATCCCTCCCTTTTTTATGGGCTGCCTAATGAGGCCGCCAAAGCCTATTTTATTTGTCAAAAATACCTTAAAATTCATCCGCGCATCTGTTTTATTTCTCAGCAAGATGCCGCTGATTTTGAAGCAGCGGCCCACACTTTTGCTCCTCGGAACACACGTATTTTATCCGTTCCGGACAGTGATACCGGCCGGCTGGCAGCTTTGTATGAATTACTGACTTGCCCCCCTGCTGACTCCTTATTAATGCACCTTTCTTACAGTTCGTTGCAAACAACATTACCTGCCCCGGCCGACTTACAAAAACACACCTTCCGCGTGCATGCTGGGGATACACTACGTCGACAAGAGTTGCTGGATCGCCTAGAGACTTGCGGATACACGCGGACTGATTACACCGAAGTCCCCGGTGAATATGCCGCCCGAGGCAGTGTGGTGGATATTTTTACACCAATGAATGATTTACCCTTACGCGTCTATTTTGCGGGAAACCGAATAGAGGCCATCTGCACTTTTGACCCGGATACCCAAAATACGCAATCAACGGTAGATGAAGGCGTTATTTTACCCCTTGCGTTTGAGCAAACTCCGGCAAGATGGCAGGATTATCTTGCGCAAGCCGCCCTCATTTTAGATGAGCCGGCTTCTGATTTTTCCTGGCAGGAACTTGCTCCCACGGCTCTAATTACACAACTCCCTCACGCCACTGCAACCGATGCCGGTTTAAAAGCCAACATTGATTTCCACGCAAATTGGAATTTGTTAGACCGAGAGGTAGCTTCTTTTCAACAGCAGGGATTTTCGGTACAGATTTGTTGCTTAAATAAAGGAGAATTGGACCGTCTGTCCGAAATCACGGTAGAATATCCACACCTGCGAAACGTGCCGCTTGTTCTTTCTCCTCTTACGCAAGGTTTTTACAGCCCCACAGATAAAATTGCTTTTATCACATCCAACGAAATTTTAAACCGGCGCTACAACGCCACTCAATTACTACGCCGTTTTGATATAGAGGGAGCACGCCGGGTCCGTTTTAAAGAATTGGAAACGGGCGATTACGTCGTTCATCAAGAACATGGTATCGGGCGTTATTTAGGATTAGAAGTGCTAGACCCGGAAAAAAATCCAACCGATTGCTTAATTATTGAATACCGGCGAGGAAGCCGCTTGTACGTTCCCATGTATGATTTTAAAAAAGTACAAAAATATATAGGCGCCGGCGGCAAACGACCGACCCTGTCTGTGTTAGGGGGCATCACGTGGAAGGAAGTAAAAAAACGCGTGAAAGAAGAAGCACAGAAAACAGCTAAAGAAATCTTAAAATTAGAAGCCTTACGCCAAGCCACCCCAGCCCCTGCTATCACAGGGGACCCACGCATGGAACAAGAATTTGCCGATTCCTTTCCCTACGCATTAACTTCCGGGCAAGAGGAAGCTATTCGTGCCGTTCTACATGACTTGGATTTACCCAAACCCATGGACCGCGTACTGGTAGGGGATGTGGGATTCGGGAAGACCGAAGTTGCCTTGCGTGCGGCACTCAAAGTGGTGCTTTCCGGTAAGCAAGTCATGATGCTCGTTCCCACTACGATTTTAGCTGCCCAACATTATAAAACGTTTTTAAAACGGTTGGCCGGATTCCCCGTTCAAGTGCGAATGTTATGCCGTTTCCAAACCCCAAAAGAACAACGCCAAGTAATCCAAGAACTTAAAAATGGCGTGTGCGACATTATTATCGGCACACACCGATTAATGAGCCGCGATATTTCTTTCCATGACCTAGGGCTAGTCATCATTGATGAAGAGCATCGTTTTGGGGTAAAACAGAAGGAAAAAATCCGTGCTAAAAGTGCGGGGGTCCATTCACTTATGTTAAGTGCAACCCCTATTCCGCGCACCCTTAATCAGTCCCTTTCCGCCCTGCGTGATATTTCCCTAATTGATACTCCTCCCCGAGGAAGAACTCCCATAAAAACGGTCGTTACCACCTGGAATAACGAGCTGGCCGCCGCGGCGATTAACCAAGAACTAGCTCGGGGCGGGCAAATTTATTATGTATATAACAGCGTGCAAAGCATGCAATCTCGTTTGTTATTTTTACGCAATCTGGTACCGCAAGCTCGCATTTGCATGGCCCACGGCCAAATGGATGAAAAAGAACTTGAACAAACCCTATGGGATTTTAACAACGGGAAATACGATTTGCTCCTCGCGTCCACCATCATTGAATCCGGCATTGATATTACCAATGCCAACACGCTCATTGTAGAAGATGCACAAAACTTCGGTTTAGCGCAGTTATATCAACTCCGCGGACGTATCGGCCGGGGAGATGTCAAAGCCTATTGTTATCTTTTCCATCCCGATTGGTTATTTAAAAAAACCGAACAAAGCGAAGATAATTTTGCCAGTTTAGCGGCTATGTATTATAAAACTAAAGAAGAAAAAGACCCCACCGAAGAAGCCAAAAAACGCTTAGCTGCGCTCATGGAATTTAGTGATTTGGGAAGCGGATTTCGCTTGGCCCTGCGGGATATGGAAATCCGGGGAGCCGGTGAATTAATGGGCGTAAAACAGCACGGTTATGTCAATGAGGTGGGGCTTTCCTTGTATTGCGAATTAGTTGCGGCTGAAGTAAAAAAATTGCGCGGGCAATCCCCCCAACGTACACTGCGAGCGACCATCAATTTACCCGTAGCCGCTTATATCCCCCCGGATTATCTGCCGGATGAGGCCGACCGTTTGCGTTACTATAAGGAACTAATGGAGGCAGATGCTTCAAAAACACAAGAAATTTTAAACAAACTGACCCAACTCTGTGGGCCGGTCCCTCCGGAAATTTTAAATCTTGTACAACTTTTCTCCTTTTCTGTCCAAGCCGGGAACTTGGAAATTTACCATGTAGATTGGGTGGACGACCAATTGGAACTGTTATTTACACGTCGTTTTAAAATGCCTGCTAACTTCCCGGGAGAATTATTTAATCGGTTCGGCACGCAAAATGTTAAATTTACCACTTCCAAAAATGGGGATGGGTTGCATTTAACGGCACCTAACAAACAAAACCCTATCGTTTTCACCACAACCGTTTTAACATTTTTTTCTTCGTTACTTGCCCCCCAAAAATGATATAGTATACGTATGCGATATTGGTTATTCGGGTTATTTTTTACACTTTTGTTTTGTGCATGCCAACCGGCAGAATCGGTTTCAACCACCCCGGAGGCATCTTCTGCTGCCCCTAAATCTTCGGTAGCCTCCTCTAAGATGGTATCGCAAAAAGATATTGAAGAACGATTACCCTTTTTATCTCCGCAAGACCGGGCTTTTGCCAGCACCCCGATCGGTCGGCAAAATTTGTTGCAAGTGATTGCCAGGGAAAAACTAATCGCGCTGGCGGCGCAGGAAGAAGGATTAACCAAACACCCGGATTACCTCACCCTGCTGACAGAAAAACGTGCTAAGCTCGATAAAATCTATCAAGATTACGCGGCCCAAACATTGGAAACGCTCTGGTATGAACGGCACCGCCAAAATGGGGCCCTCACCATCACAGAAGAAGAAATTAACGATTACCACCAAAAATACCCCTACGAAATGACCATCCGCCAAATTATTGTGGATAATGCAGAAACCGCCGACCAGTTGCTACGCTCATTAAAAGGGTCTCCCGCAAGGTGGAATGAACTATCTCGTCAATATAATAAAGCCCCTGAATCCATGCAAGGCGAAATTGCTTTTATGCCTGGGGAATTTTTACCTGATATTGAAGCGATTGCGGCCAATTCAGCGGTAGGAAGTGTGCAAGGTTTTTTCAAAACCGCGTACGGATTTCATATAATAAAGAAGACGGGTGAGAAGCGCCTTTCTTTGTCGGAAGCAACTCCCCGTATTCAAGCAGTGTTGGAAAATAGAAAGTTGGACGGGCTGTTAAAAAATTTACAAAATAAATACGAGGTTATCATTTATGATAAAGACGAATAAACTATGCTTGGCAGTGGCTTTACTTACCCTGTGTGGGATAACGGCTTCTGCTAAATTGATGGAAGCCTCCGTGGCTACTGTGAACGGACGGCCGGTGCTTGCTTCGGAATATGACGCCTATTTGGAAAGTGTCATTTCCCAATACAAAGCAGCTGCCCCCGAAGTATTGCAACAACCTTATGCAACCGATATGCTGGGGCATGAAGTATTAAAGGAACTTATTTCCAAAGAACTCCTATATCAGGCCGCCGAAGAAGCTAAAGTAGTTGTGAAAGATTCGGAAATTGATGCCGGAATCAACGAAATTAAAAGCCGTTTTATTATAGATGAAAAAACAGGGAAGGAAGATCCTAAAGGCGCTGATAAACGCTTTAATGAGGCGCTTAAAAAACAGGGGCTTACCTTAAAACGCTACCAGGAAAAAATCAAAAAAGACGTAGCCGTACGCAAACTGATGGAAGAAAAATTGCGTGAAACGATTAAACCTGTAGAAGAAGCCGATGCCAGAGAACTTTATGACCGTGTAGAAGCCGTTATGAAGAACAACACCAAAAAATTAAAAGCATTGGAAAAAGAAGATCCTGCCAAATTAAAAGAAGCGCAGCTGATTGCGGCCAAACTTAAACAGCTCACTGCCGAACGGGTATTAATCGGACACATCTATTTAGCGGTAACTAAGGATATGAAACCCGAAGACGTAAAGAAAAAAGAAGAATTAGCCAATAAAATTAAAAAAGAGCTGGATGGTGGGTTAGATTTTTCAGCAGCCGTTAAAAAATATACGGAAGATTCGGCCGCTCTTACCACCGGCGGAGACATGATTTTAATTAAAGGAATTGCACCTAAAGCGGTTGATGAAAAAGCATTTTCTTTAGCCGTGGGCAAGGTAAGTGCTCCTATTAAAAGTGATGTAGGCTATCACATTATCAAAATCAAAGAAAAACGTGCCGAAAAAACGGTTACTTTTGAAGATATCGCCAACGACTTAGGCCAATACCTGGCTCAACAACGTGTACAACTGGCCATGGCCGAGTACATTGAAAGTCTGTATAACAAAGCGGATGTGAAAGTAACCAAAACGTTTGAATCAGACAAACTATTGGAAGAACAAGCCGCTAAAGCTGCCCAAGATGAAGCGGCTAAAAAATAAGTTTTTGTTGTAAAGTTAAAAGGGAAGAGGACTCTCTTCCCTTTTTTATAGGATGAAAAAAACACTACTCATTACTGCTGGGGACCCTCTGGGGATCGGCCCGGAAATCACCGTTAAAGCACTGAAAAATCCGCGTGTTGGCCGCGTATGTCGCGCCGTTGTGATTGCGGAGCCGCAATCTCTGTACCGTGCCGGATTTACTGATGACTTGGCAGATTTAATTGCGTTAGAAAATTTTTCTCCCTTACCGGCTATTCCTCAACCCTCAGCCGAGGCCGGACGAATTAGTTTTCAAGCACTTCGCTTGGCCATGAAGTGGGCACTGGAAAGGAAGTTACCTTTAGTGACCGCACCTATTAACAAACAAAGCTGGGCTCTAGCGCACGTGCCGTTTACCGGGCATACGGAAGCATTACGCGCTGCTACTAAAAAAGAGGGACTGATGATGTTTATCAGTGGGGCTTTGCATTGTGCACTGGTTACGGAGCATTTTGCAATGGCTGATTTGCCAAAGATACTTACTAAAAATTTAATCGCCCTGCGCGCCAAAAGTTTTTATCAAACACTGCAAAAAATGGGATTTAAAAAACCGCGCATCGTGGTGTGCGCGCTAAACCCACACGCTAGTGACAATGGTCAATTTGGCAAGGAAGAAAAGTGTCGCATTCAACCGGCCCTCCGTGCGTTACAAAAAGAAGGAATTTTTATGGAAGGGCCCCTTCCGTGTGATAGTGCCTGGGCAGCGCACCGCCAGGGAAAATATGACGGTATTTTATGTATGTATCACGATCAAGCCCTCCTGCCTTTAAAATTAGCCACACGTGAGCCGATTGTGCATATCACCGCCGGATTACCGTTTGTACGCACCTCGCCTACCCATGGGACCGCCTTTGATATTGCCGGGAAAAACAAAGCTGATCCTTCCAGCATGATTGCCGCTATTTTAACGGCGGTTCGGTCCTAACTCTTTCGCCGCGCACCTTCTCTAAATTTGATATAATTTTAGTATGGAGAATTTGCTATATTTTGAGGAGTTGGACTCTACTCAAACGTACCTCAAACAACAGGCCGCCACTTTACCGCACGCTACTGTAGTCTGCGCCGAACGTCAAACAGCCGGGCGCGGCCGTTACGACCGTAAGTGGATTTCCCGTCCGGGAGGGCTTTATTTCTCCGTGTTAGTAAAACCTGTTAAAACAGATTTTTTACCTAATTTAACACAACTGATGGCATTATCCGTGTGTCATGCCTTAGAAGATTTGGACCTTACTCCCACCCTTAAATGGCCTAATGACGTGCAGATAAACGGTCAAAAAATTTGTGGTATTTTAAGTGAAGCTATGTTTGCAAAAAATAAATCTTGTTCTTTGGTATTAGGGGTAGGAATCAATATTTCTCAAGACGGTTTAGACCAAATAGATCAACCCGCAACCTCGTTAAAAGAAATGGGCGCAACCGCAGATAAATTAGTCCTGTTGTCTAACGTGTTAACCTATTTTTGGAACCATTACGAAACCCTCATTTCATGCGGTTTTGAAGGAATTCGCCCTGAGTATCTGCGCCGTTTTGCAGCTTTAGGAAAAGAAATTTCCATCCGAAACGGGACCCAAACAATTTTAGGAACGGCGGAGGATATTTCCTCCCGTGGAACGCTGCTGTTGCGTTCAGCCGGACAATTGAAAGAAATATATATAGGAGACGTTATCGTATGAGTGCAGATAGTTTAATGATGCAAGCCGTCAATATCACGGTAATCGGGATGTTGATTGTATTCACCTTTTTAGGGGTACTGATTTTGGTAGTTAAATTTTTGGGGGACTTGGTCCAATGGGCCGAAAAACGTTGGCCTGCTGCTGTACCTGCGGCCGCCGGAACAGATAACACCCTGATCGCCGTTGCTATTGCCGCTGCGAAAAGATTTCAAGGAAAATAATTTTAAAGAGGAATATTATGAAAAAAATAAACTTTATGCTCACTGCGTTTCGCGACGGGTTTCAATCCGTCTACGGAGCGCGCGTACTTACCAAAGACTTTATGCCAGCCGTAGAAGCGGCTCGCCATGCCGGCATTAACCATATGGAATTTGGCGGCGGTGCGCGCTTTCAGGCACTTTTCTTCTACTGCAACGAAAATGCTTTTGATATGATGGATACCTTCCGCAAAACGGCCGGGCCGGATGCCAATTTACAAACATTAGCCCGCGGCGTAAACGTAGTAGGGTTGGAAAGCCAATCGGGGGACGTTATCAAAGCCCACGCCGAACTTTTTAAGAAACACGGCACTACCACGATTCGCAACTTTGATGCGTTAAATGACGTAAACAATTTAATCTATTCCGGTCAATGCATTCACGACGCGGGACTCAAACACGAAGTCTGCGTAACCATGATGTCATTAGCTCCGGGCTGGGACACCACCGGTAAAATCCACACGGCTGAATTTTACGAAAAAGTATTGCGCGATATTTTGAAATCGGGCGTGCCGTTTGACTCCGTTTGTTTTAAAGATGCTTCCGGCACTTCCACGCCAAAAACCGTCGGCGAAACGATGGCCATGGCGCGCCGCGTACTTCCCAAAGGCACCAAGATTGTGTTCCATACCCACGAAACAGCCGGTAACTCCATTGCTTGCTGTTTGGAAGCTATTAGAAATGGGGCCGACAGTTTGGATCTTTCCATGCAACCCGTTTCCGGCGGCACCTGCCAACCCGATATTTTAACCATGTGGCACGCTTTACGCGGAACAGAATATACTCTGGATATTGACCCGAAGAAAATTCAGGAAGCCGAAAACGTATTCCAAGACTGCATGAGCAAATACTTCTTACCGCCCGAAGCCAAAAAAGTCAACCCGATTATCCCGTTCTCGCCTTTACCCGGCGGAGCGTTAACCGCCAATACGCAAATGATGCGCGATAACGGCACGTTTGATAAATTCCCCGAAGTAGTAACGGCCATGGGCGAATGTGTGAAGTTGGGCGGATTCGGTACGTCTGTTACGCCGGTTTCCCAATTTTACTTCCAACAGGCCTATTCCAACGTGATGTTCGGCCGCTGGAAAAAAATCACGCCCGGTTATGGGAAAATGGTACTGGGTTATTTCGGCAAAACCCCGGTAGAACCGGCGCCGGAAGTAGTCAAAGCCGCCAGCGAACAACTGGGATTGGAACCTACCAAAAAGACTGTTTTAGAAATCAACAACGCCGATCCCAAGAAAGGCCTTAAAGTAGCCGAAGCAAAATTGCGCGAAGCGGGTCTTCCGGTAAATGAAGAAAATGCTTTTATCGTAGCCACTTGTGCCGACAAAGGGATTTTATATTTGAAAGGCGAAGCCAAAGTAAACGGTATCCGCTGGGCGGCCGATGCGAAACCGGCCACTAAAGCCGACGGTCCTGTCAACGTAACCGTAGAAGGTAAAACCTATACTGTTTCCTTTGAAAACGACTCCACGGCCGTTGTAAACGGCAAACGTTACACCGTTGGAACGGGAACCGCCGCGGCCGCTGCACCGGCTGCCGCTGCAAAACCGGCTGGCGGAGCTGCCACAATTGTAAATGCTCCGGTACCGGGTGCCGTTTTACGTTTTTCCGCCAAAGAAGGCGACACGGTCAGCGAAGGTCAGGAAATTTTAGTGATGGAAGCCATGAAAATGGAAACCCCCGTTGCGGCGCCTGCCGCCGGAACGGTACACTTCCTTGCCAAACAGGGCGACCAAGTACAAACCGGCCACGCCTTGGCGGAAATTAAATAAGGGGAAACGCTATGGATTTCACACAAGCATTTTTCCAAATATGGCAAACAACCGGGATCTATTCCATGGTATGGCAACAAGGGGTTATGATTGCCGTTTGTTTGTTCCTCTTGTGGCTGGGCATCAAAAAGCAATTTGAACCGCTACTCTTAATTCCGATTGCCTTTGGCGGACTTTTGGCCAATATCCCCATGCCACCCGGCGAAGCTATTGCTGGGCCGAATGGCTTTTTAGGCATTGTATTTAATGCCGGAATTAACACCGGGTTGTTCCCGCTATTTATCTTTATGGCGGTAGGCGCGATGACCGACTTTGGACCGCTGATTGCCAACCCGAAAATGGCGCTATTGGGCGGAGCGGCACAATTTGGTATTTTTGCTACGCTCGTTGGCGCGGTGGCATTGTCTTACATTTACATTGGGGACAAACAACTCTTTGCCTTTGGGCTTAAAGAGGCTGCTTCTATCGGTATTATCGGCGGAGCGGACGGCCCGACTTCCATTTACCTAACAGCCCGTCTAGCACCGCAACTCTTGGGCTCTATTGCCGTTGCGGCTTATTCATACATGGCGCTCGTGCCGGTCATCCAACCGCCGATTATGAAACTTTTGACGACAGATGCCGAACGCAAAATTCGCATGACGCAACTTCGCGCTGTATCTAAACGCGAAAAAATCTTATTCCCGCTCGTGATTTTGCTTTTGTGTGCATTTTTACTGCCTTCCGCGGCTCCCTTAATCGGCGCACTTACGTTTGGTAACTTAGTCAAAGAATCCGGCGTGGCCGAACGTTTGAGCAAAACGTTGCAAAACGAATTTTGCAATATCGTAACGATTTTGCTTGGTTTATCGGTTGGTTCCAAACTCCAATATGATCACTTCTTGACCACCGAAACGCTCGGCATCTTGGTACTGGGCATTATTGCCTTCTCCGTGGCCACGGCTTCCGGTGTGTTACTGGCTAAACTGATGAACTGCTTTAGCAAAACGAAAATCAACCCGCTTATCGGTTCGGCCGGTGTTTCCGCTGTTCCGATGGCCGCACGTGTTTCCAACAAAGTCGGTTTGGAATACGATAAGCAAAACTACCTGCTGATGCACGCGATGGGCCCCAACGTGGCGGGCGTAATCGGCAGTGCGGTAGCGGCTGGCGTACTCCTGGCGTTACTGGGGAAATAAAAATTCCTTCATGTTTTATAGGCAGGGGCATAATACTTTTGCCTCTGCCTTTTTGACACTTGAAAATACGAAAAAGAACTCTTATAATGAGTATATGCTAAACAAAGTCATTAGTTTTATTATAATATTTACTTTTTTCTCTGTGCCCGTCAATGCACAGCAATTGAATGCGCCTGCAAGGGACGATTTTTCGCTGTATCGATTCACGCGCAAGAACATTGAATCCTATTATAAACATAACAATTTTTCAGATCCGAGCCATACCAACGGATGGTATCGGGTAGATAATTTTTTGAAATGGGTGAAACAAAATGAAGCCACTCTAACAAAAATTTTTAATGAAAAATACATAGATGAATATACTTCATTCCCCCCGAAAAATTCCGAGGATGTAACAATACTCGCCGGTTTTTTAGGTGTATATTATACAGCTTCTCATTGTAAAGAGAACCTAAATCAAGTACATAAAGTAGCTCTCCTTCCGGCATATAATTCATCTGCCGGTACACGGCAAATCAATATTTCCCTGGAAAATTCTTTTGTACAAACTGTCGACAGCGGCATCCACGAAGGGGCCCATATGATTCCCTTCATCTGTTATGGGATTGTTTCCGAATCCCCGGAAGATAATTTATCCGAATTAGTGCCTTTATCTGCCCAGCTCTTTTATGGCTTACCAACCCATCCTTCTGACTCGCCACAAGGTACCCGCAATTTGGTCAACGAGCTGCGTGGCACACAAAGTTTGTCTTGGTCTTATGCCCAGGGACTTTTTGCTCTATTACAACAAGATACCTTTGCCGATATGTTAGATGCTCAAAATTTGCGTCCTGTTACAGCTGCGAAGTTGGAACTTTCTTCCTTTACCTTGGATGTTTTGCTAACGGATCTTATAGATATTTATCGTGGTAAATTGTTGTTCAACGGGCAGCCCGTCTCCTTAAGAAAGTACGTTAAATTGATTAATGTACTTCCGGAGCAACAGGAAAATGTGGCTGGTTTTTTGGATGATTTTTTAAATCAACTAGACCAAGTTGCTTCACTGCCTAAAGGATCTAAGAGTCGGGAATGGAAAAAGTATTCTGACAGTTATGAAAAGTACTTGCAAAAGAATACAAGCAAAATAAAAGCACTCTTGCTAAATCTACTACAACCCTACCCGGCACCGCCCGCTCCGACCGGATATTATTAATAGACAAAGGCCTGAATAAAAGTTCAGGCCTTTATTATTTTTACAATCAATGTTGTTTTTAAGCGACACCATGCCGCTTACAAAATTTAGCTAGTGTACACTGCGCGCAATTTGGCTTACGAGCCGGGCAAATACTGCGCCCATGCAAAATAAGCGCGATTGCAATCCATCCCCAATACTCATAGGGAATAATTTTAGTTAAGTCTTTCTCTATTTTAACGGGATCAGTGTTTTTCGTCAGTCCCAAGCGAAAAGCTAAACGTTTCACGTGCGTATCTACCACAATTCCGGCTGGCTTTTTGAAGTAATCCCCTAACATCACGTTGGCCGTCTTGCGCGCTACGCCCCGAAGGGTTAATAAATCATCCATGGTTTGCGGTACTTCGCCGCCATATGCCTCACAAATCCGCTTAGACATTTCAATTAAGCTAAGGGCTTTACTATGGAAAAACCCTGCGGAATGAATAATTTTTTCCACCTCTTTGATATCGGCCTTTGCCAAGTCATACACGGTGGGATATTTCTTAAATAGATGAGGCGTAATCGTATTGACACGTGCATCGGTACATTGCGCAGATAAAATCACTGCACACAATAGTTGCCATGCGTTTTGGTGGTGTAAAGGAATAACATGCTTCGGATAGAGTTTTTTTAGTTCTTTTAAAAGCGGCAGGATCTCTTTTTTAGTCATGCTGTTTTCCTCTTATTTTAGACCAGCCAAAACAACTACTAAGCACCGCCAAATTCATCAGAATAATAGCCGCCCCGGATGGGATGTCCCACATAAACGAAATGAATATTCCCGTCCACACACATCCTACACTAAAGATAACAGCCTTCCACAATACCTGCTTGAAAGTACGCGAAACAAGTAGTGCAGAAACAGGCGGAATAATTAAAAGCGCCGAAATAAGAAAAATCCCCACCACTTTAAAGGCCAGCACCACCGCTACCGAAGTGATTACCACCAATACCGTATTGACCGACTGTACCGAAATACCGCGTGTTTTAGCAAACGGCTCATCAAAACAGGTAGACGTTAATGCGCGGAAAAAAACATGGAGTAAAATCAAAATAACCGCTAAGAGGCCACCGCACAGGGCAGCTTCTGTCCAGGAAACAGTCAAAATACTCCCAAATAAAAAGCTCAGTAAATCGGTATTAAACCCACCGGCAAGCGCTGTAATCAAAAGCCCGACCGACAATCCGGCCGCACTGACAATTCCAATCGCAGCATCTCCGTAAATACGGAATTTTTGTGTCAGTTTCATGATCCCTAAGGAAGAAATCATCACTACCGGTACCGACACATACACCGGATTAGCGGAAGTTAATAAAGCCACAGCCACCCCAGTTAAACACACGTGGCTCATTCCATCCCCGATTAAAGACAAACGCTTTAACACCAAAAACACACCCAGGATTGCACACGAAGCCGCTACCAAACTACCGGCTAATAAACCTTTCTGTACAAAACCGTAACTTAAAAATTCACTAATCATGGTGGCACTCCACGCACGAATCGCCCAGCGGACAATGCCCGTGACGATTGTGCAAATGGTCAATAGTGTGTTGAGCAAAAGCTCCCAACTGTTTGGCTACTTCGGGTGAATGACAAAATTCCTCTTTGGTACCGAAAAATACCAAGCGTTTATCAATGTACATAAATTTGGAAATATGCTTTCCCACTTCACCGGTATCATGAGTAATCAGCAAAATGGTTACACCGTGTTTTTGATTTAACTCCCCCAGCAAATTAAAAAACATCTCACGCGAGGAGGCATCCAACGCCGTAGACGGTTCATCCAGAATCAGCACTTGTGGCCGGCTAACCAATGCTCGTGCCAACAATACGCGTTGTTGCTGGCCAATGGATAAATCGTGGAAAAGTTTTCCTACATATTGCCGGGTATTAGTTTGCTGCATGGCTTCATAAATACTTTTTAGTTCCCCAACACTTACCCCACTCCCGCATCGTTCGGCCAATCCCATAAGTACGACTTCTTCGGCCGAAATCGGAAAACGTGACTGAGAAACCGGGCTTTTTTGTGCCAAATACCCAATCTTCCACCAGTCCTTAAATTGAGCGCTTGGTGTACCAAACCAACGAATGGAACCTTTCCCTTTTTCCAAGCCGAGTATTACTTTTAACAGAGTCGTTTTTCCCCCTCCGTTAGGGCCGATAATCCCTACATAATCCCCAGCTTGTACATCAAACGAAATATTTTCCAACACGTTGATGCGCTCATAGGCAAAAGACAAATTCTCGGTTTTTAAGACGCTTGACATATCAGCCCCCGAGTTAGACTTTGTAAATTACGCCGCATCAGTTCCGCATAAGTTACTTGATTTTCAAAATCTTGTTTGGAAATATGTTCAATAGAATAAAGCGGCAAAATTTGTACACCCGTTTCGGTAGCCACTGTCCGGGACAGACCGGGTGAAACGGATTCTTCCGTAAAAATAGCCGGCAGTTGTTTGTCTTTAATCTCACGTATGAGTTCGGTTAATTTCTTGACCGAATGTTCGCCTTCATGGGCGGTACCGGACAAAGCCGTTAACGTCAATCCGTACGGTTGCAACAAATTGCCAAATGCCAAGTGGCCAATATGTACCACTTCATGGTACTTACAAGTAGCTAGCGCTTGGGAAAATTGAGTTTGCAAATCGTCCAATTCGCTAGCTAGTTTGAAATAATTTTCATCCGTTACGGCCCTATTTTGAGGCGCGATTTTGGCCAGTAAAGCTGCAATTTGATAAGCCATAAGTTGGGCCTGTTGGATATTCATCCAAACGTGCGGATCTTGCACTGTCGGAAAAGATTTTGCCAATGCTAATACCTGCGTTCTAGCTCCTACTGTTTGAGCTAACTCCTTGGCCCACGGTTCCAATTCATCTGATATATAAATAAACGCATCCGCTTGATTCAGCGCGATCAAAACACCTGGCGTAGGCTCAAAGGAGTGAGGTTCTGCGCCCGGTGGCAGGAGCATTAAAATTTCGGCACTGTCCCCAGCGATTTGTTTGGCTAGGGTATAGGGTACATATCCGGACACCACCAACCGAGGTTCCGTTTTAACCGAGGGAGCACTTCGTTTTACTCCCCACCAAAACAAACTACCTAGAATAAGTAGCGTAAGTAATAAAAAAACGATTTTTTTCATCTCCTATATTATACGATTTATTAAACCTTATTCGCGGATTTAAAATTTCCAAAATTTACTACAATATAAAAAAGGAGATTTGAGGATGAGTTATTTTTTAGCATTTTGTTTGGCAATGTGTTGGGGAACGGCCTTTTTGGCTTCCAAAAATATTGTAGATGTACTGCCTCCTTATTGGGGTGCATTCTACCGGGTATTGGCCGGGCTGTTATTCTTTACCGTATTTTTTACCGTACGGCGTGCTTCTTTCAAATGCCCTATCAAAGAACTGTGGCGGCCTATTGCGATTAGTTTTATGCTCATTTTACTCCCGTTTGCGGCACTTTCTTGGGGGATTCAATATACCGTGCCCACCATTGCCGGAATTTTTAACGGCACTGTGCCGATTTGGAGTTTTATCGGCGGAGCCCTTTTACTTAAGGGGGAAGACCGCTTTACCTGGCGCCGGGCCGCCGGCGTGCTGATTGGCTTAGCCGGGCTGCTCGTCATTATGCACCCCCAATGGCAAGCCGCCCTCCATGTTCCTGCCGGGAAAATGGCCCTTTGGGGATACGGGGCTTTGTTGGTAATGGCTTTATCTTATGGTTTGGGAAATGTGATGACGAAAAAAATTATGGTAGATAATCACACGGTTGCCTGGGAAGCAAACACGTTCTATCAATATCTGTTTGCAGCAGTTGCCCTACTACTGATTTCTTTGGGAACGGAGGCAACTCCTTCTTGGGCGGTTTTTAATACAAAACTCGTTCTTTCCATTATTTGCGCCGGTGTATTTTCGTCAGCGGTTGCCTTCTTACTAATGATTGCACTGATAAAACGGTGGGGCGCTACCCGTATGGCTTCGGTTACTTATTTTTCTCCCATTATTGCCATGGGAACAGATGTTTTGTTCCGTGGTCGCATCCCGCATTTACCCGAACTGGTAGGAATGATATTTATTTTTATCAGTTTGTGGCTGATCCAGAAGAAAGTCAATTGACTTCCTTACTAATTAAAAAAAGCACCGCCTCCTATTTAGCGGTGCTTTTTTTGCACTCTTAAAAATGGTAGAATAGAATAGATAAAATAGGCTTAACGAACGAACAAAATTTATAGGGTGAGGTTTTAATATGTCGCAAGCTACTTCTTCGGGTTCTATCAAAGAACCTATCACAAAAGATCCGGCCGCTGAGGCCGATATTCCGGTCGGCTACGGAAAAACGGAAAGTTATTTGTTGCCGAAAGACCCGGCTTGGTTGTTCTTATTTTGGGAAATTACCCAGAACACGTTAGACTGCATCAAACAACAATATCCGGAAGAAACGTTACGCCAAGCGCGCACGATCATCCGTTTGCATGATGTAACGGATGTAGCCCTTTTTGATGGAACAAATTCCGTTTGTTATTACGATATGCCCGTTATTTTTGAAGCGCGCAGCTGGTATATTAACGCCCCTCAATCGGGCCGGGCATATGTAGCAGATTTGGGGTACTTAACCACCGACGGACAATTCATCCTCGTCTCACGCAGTAATGCTACGTCGCTTCCGCCAGGACGTATTTCGGACATCATTGATGATAAGTGGATGATTGTGGAAGGCGATTTCCAAAAACTCTTAAAATTGGCCGGAGCCGATTATATTGGATTAGGGGCTAGCGAACGAATGCATGTAGTCGGCCAACGCTGGAAATTGACCGAGCTTACTTCTTCCGGGGCGCCTAGTTCGTGGTCTTCCTTTAGTCTACACTTGGACAAAGTAGAAGATGAAGATATTTGGCTCAAAGCTGACTGTGAAATTATCATTTATGGTTCAGCTTCTAAAAATGCCATTGTTACCATTAATGGCAAAGAGATTGAACTCAAAGAAGGGAAATTTTCTATTCGCCAGCACTTACCGGCCGGCAGCGTAGTAGATTTACCCATTCACGCGCGCAATGCCAAAGGCGACAAAACGCGCCACATTCAAATTAAGGCTCTGCGCGAGCAAGGGAAATAAGTATGGGAAACGAAAAAGGTTATTTAGCACTTGTACTTCACGCCCACTTGCCGTTTATTAAACATCCGGAATATCCCGATTTCCTGGAAGAAGATTGGTTTTACGAAGCCATGGTGGAAACGTATATTCCGCT